>DATJFU010000180.1:0-4766 GCA_035495495.1 Bdellovibrionota bacterium | reverse complement strand
TGGGCAGCACGCCGGCGCTGGCGGCCTTGCTGACCACTTTCACGGCGTCAGCGTAGGCTTCTTTGGCGGCGTTCAGGTCGCGCTTCTCAATGGCCGTGAGGGCCTTGCGGAGCGCCGACTTGGCGGCCGATTTCCACATCTGGTTGCGGTCTTGGCGTTTAGCAGAACGAGCCGCGCGTTTGGCGGCCTGACGCGTATTTGGCATACGAGTCTCCTTTTGAATCACCGGCCAGATTAAGAGACGGGGGCCGGTTCGCAGGTGGAATTACCCAAAAACCCAGGAGGTTTCAAGCGTTGACGCTAAGCGGTGTTATTGCAGCGGAAAAAGGCCGAGCTCCTGCGAGGCCGCAAGTCGGTCAGTAGCGGTGGCGATGCCGGCGATGGCGCCGGGGCGGAGCTTGGCCGTCGGGCTGGGACGCCGGCATCCGCCCAAAGGCGCTGAGTAGGCCGCCGTACTGGGTGACGAGGCGGTCCTTTTCGACCGTACCCGAGGCGTCCAGGCGGGGGGCCGCGCGTTCGACCAGCCCACGGGCCATGTCTCCGCCGCCAGTGGCGTTCAAGACGTGCGCGGCCTGAAGCAGGAGACCCGCCGTGCAGTCCATGTCCGAAAGGGCGGCCACCTTCTCGGCGGCGTCCTTGGCCTGTGCCCAAGCGCGGGCGCGGACCAGGTAGGTGAGGGCGTCGCCCAGGAGGCGGGGATCGCCCGGCGCGCGCCTAACGGCTTCGGCGTACGAAGCCACCGCGCCGTTCTTGTCATGGGCGCGCGCGCGGATGCGGGCCACGGCCCACGGAAAATCCGCGTTGCTCGAAAACCGGGTTCCACCGCGCTCATAGAGCTCGGTGGCGCCCTGCTCGTCGCCCAGCCATTCGCGGGCGGCGGCTTGGCCCAAGAAAACTTCGGGAACTTCGTGGTGACCGTCGAGGCAGGCCTGCGCGCTCCACTCCAGCCGGTCGGCGCGGTGAGCGCCGGTGTAGGCCTGGGTCAGCGTCTTGCAGCCTTCGTCGGAGTCGGTGAGGGCGTAGCGGTGCGAGTCGATCCGGTCGGCCGCGAGAGAGGCAAAGCCGCGGCGCAGGTCCTGTTGGGCCCGCACGACCGCCCGGTGGGCCAGCACCTGGTCAAAGGCCCAGAAGGTGACCGCTCCGAGGGCAAAGGCCCCGAGCGTGGCGGAGATCAACGTTATCCCGCCCCTGAGCTTGGCGCCCTCGTAGACGTTGTTCCAAGCCGCCGAGTTAAAACGTTTAGCTTTCGCCTTTGCCATACGGACAAACCCCTTCGTCGGCTCTTCGGCGCTAAATAGCCGGAACTTGAGGGCGTCAGTAAATCAGCAGGGGGCGACGTTCGGCGTCCCAGGAGGCCTCGTCCCGGGCCAGGGCGCGCTCCAGATCCGCGGGCTTGGCGCCCCGGTCATCGACCCATTTCTGGAGCAGCTCGCCGCCGTTGATCAGGTGGATCGGGAGACGGTTCTCGTACTCGTAGGCGTGGCTTCGCCAGAGGTCGTAGCCGGGATGGAGGTTCCGCACCGCCTTCAAGGCCAGGGCCACGAGCCGAAACGGGCGAAACCGGCCGTGGTCGTAGCCCGCCTGCTCGGCGTGGATCTGAAACCCATTGCAGAGCTTTCCCACGTGCTTGTGGAACGTCGGCTCAAAGGTGCAGGGCCTGAGCCAGGCCCCCTCCATCCAGTGGGGCTCCAGGCGGTGCATCTCGGATAGGAGCTTGTGTGAGTCGAGCTCGGGCGCGCCCAGGACCTCGAGGGGGACCGTGGTGCCGCGTCCTTCTGACAGGGTCGTGCCCTCGAGGAGCACGGTGCCGGCAAAGCAGCGGGCCATGTTGAGGCTCGAGGCGTTGGGGCTCGGGTTCACCCAAGGCAATCCCTCCGGCCAGCCGTAACCCGGGCCCTCGGAGGGCGAGTAGCCCTCGGCCTTCACGATCTGAAGGTCCAGGTCGACCTTCTTGAGCCCTTTCCACCAAAGCGCGGCTTCGGCCAGGGTGAGGCCGTGGCGCATGACCATGGGGCCGAGACCCACGAAGCTCTCCCAGCCGCTCTCGAGGCGCGTGCCCTCGGCGGGCCGTCCGGCGGGGTTGGGCCGGTCGAGCACCCAGAGGGCCTTCTTGGCCCGCGCGCAGTCCTCGACCAAGTACCCGAGGGTCGTCAGGTAAGTGTAGATGCGGCAGCCGACGTCCTGCAGGTCGACGAGGAGCACGTCAAAGGTGTCGAGCATCGCGGGCGTCGGCCGGCGGACCTTTCCGTACAGGCTGAACACGGGGATTCCGAGAGCGGGATCCGTGAAATCCGGCGACTCGATCATGTTGTCCTGCTTGTCACCGCGCATGCCGTGCTGGGGTCCGAAGGCCGCCGTGAGTTTGATCGGAGAAGCCTGCCCCAGGGCATCGAGCGAGTGCGTCCATTGCCCGCGCTGATCGCGGCAGATGGAGGCGGGGTGACCCAGGAGCGCGACGCGCTTGCCCTTGAGCCTCGATTGCAGGGCCGGGTCCGAAAGAAGTTTTTCGATGCCGAACTTGAAGCTGCTCATTTTCCTACCCCCAGATGGAGCCCAAAGGCCTCGCGCCAGTGAAAGTCCGGCTGATCGACCCGATGCTTCGCCGCCCAGTAGCGAACCTGGCCCGAAGCTTCCTGGATCACCGCGGTGGCGTTGAGTTCCACCGCGGCGGAGCCCAGGCCGAGGGCACCGAGGTCGACCGCGAAACCGGCGTGCGTCGACCCGCCGCGCGCGACGCGGAGGTCACAGCGCTCCTCGGGAGCCATGCCCTCGCGGTACTTTGAAAAACGATAGAGCGCCCAGTCGCCTTCGGGCGAGAGGTTGGCCTCCCAGTAGCCCTCGGATCCGGGCTGGGCCCAGAAGAGCTCGAGACAGGTCCGTTCCCAAAGGCGGTCCCGGCGCCCGGCGCCGGGTTTGGCCTTGGGCCAGAGCACCGTATCCGTCTCGCCGGCGAGGCGGTACTCGGCCAGGAGCAGCCGGCCGCCTTCGGTGCGGCGGAGCTGAACGCCTACCGTCAGCCCGTCCGGGCCCGGCGTGGAGGGGTGGGGGGTGAGCTGGGCGTGGATCCCCATGTCTACAGTTTAGACACCCTTTTGACCGATCTGTGATGGAATCGGGTGTCAGTAAATCACCGGCTGGACCGCGAAGGTTGCGGTCGTCGCCGGGAGCCCCCATAATAGAGAGGGGTTCTGGAACAGCGTCACCACGTCAGCAGAGAGGCCACCTAGGATGAGCATGTTTGCCCAGGAGACAGTCTATTCCGCCGTCACAGGCCGTCTTTCGACGTTTGCCCTGACTGCCTCCCTCGCTCTGGCCCTCGCCGGTTGCGCCCACGGCGCCAAGAAGACGGCCGGAGGGACCGCGGACGCGAACGGCGGCACGGCGCTCGGCGACCTGCTTGAGTCCGAGTCCGACGACGTGATCTCGGCCGACAGCTTTGAGATGGACCGCAACGAGGAGTTCGTCGGCCTTTCGGACGAAGCCCGCCGCGCCCTCAAGGACATCGTGGCCAATACCAATGGCCGCGCGCCCGGGACCCCAGAGGCGGACCTCACCAAGATTCCCGCCGAGATGAACGCCTACGTGGAGCGGTGGATTCACTTCTTCACGGTCAAGGACCGCGAACGGTTTCAGCGCTTTCTCACCCGTGGCAGCGCGTACCGCGAGGTCGTGCAAGAGGTTTTGCGGCAGAACAACCTTCCACCCGAGCTCTATTACCTGGCCATGATCGAGAGCGGATACGCGACCCACGCGCGCTCGCGCGCCCGGGCCGTGGGCGTCTGGCAGTTCATGCGCGCCACGGGCAAACGTTACGGCCTGGCCTACAACGACTACGTCGACGAACGCCGCGATCCGATCCGCGCCACCGAGGCCGCGGCCAAATACCTCATGGACCTCTACAACGTGTTTCATGACTGGTATCTGGCTTTTGCCGCGTATAACGCCGGCGAACGCCGCGTTTTGACCGCAATCATGCGCTCAGGCAGCCGCGACTACTGGACCCTGGTCGACAAGCACGTGCTGCCCAAGGAGACGCTGAACTACGTCCCCAAGTTTCTGGCCGCCATGATCATCGGCGAGAACCCGGATCGTTTCGGCTTTGAGCACCGCGTGGACGGCGAGCCCTATCCCGACGTGGCCGCGGTCGAGGTGGCCTCGCCGATCAAGCTGGCCGACGTCTCCAAGGCCTCAGGCGTGTCGTTGGACGAGCTCAAGCTCGTGAACCCGCACCTGCGCCGCGACGTCACTCCGCCCCATGCGGCGACCTACGAGATCTGGGTTCCTGAAAAGCACCTTCAAGAGGTGCAGGCCGTGCAAGAGAAGCTGGCCGATTACCGCATCAAGGGTCTCAGGGTCATCGCCTCGCGCGATGACGACGAGGGACCCCAGCGCAATTACACCCGTGTCCGCCATGGCGAGACCCTCTCGGGCATCGCCCGTCGCAATCACGTCTCGGTGGCTTACCTCCGCCGGGTCAACGGCCTCAATAATGACCGGATCTTCGCGGGGATGCGCTTGCGCGTTTCGACCCGTGAGTATCACCGCCGCGTCGAGAAGCCGGTCGAAACCGCCTCGAGCGATGCGGGCGGCCTGACGCGGTACCGCGTGCGCAAGGGTGACAACCTCAACACCATCGCCCGCAAGTTCGGCATGACCGTGGCCGCGATCAAGAAGATCAACGGCCTTCGCCGCAACACGATCTTCATCGGCCAGAAGCTCAAGGTCGAACCTTCGATCTGACAGCGACGCACTGGGTCGCCGTTGAC
>DATJFU010000179.1:0-2904 GCA_035495495.1 Bdellovibrionota bacterium | reverse complement strand
TCGCGTTTCTTTCGGGAAACAAAACCTCGCCCACCTTGAGATCTTTGTGGCCGCTGACCTTCAGGGTCTCGAGCGCCAAGAAACGATCCGTGACCCAGGCGTCGATCCGTCCGGAGAGCAGGTTCATGAAGGCGTCGGTGTCCTTGGGGTAGGTCTTGACCTCTTTGATGCCGGGCAGGGACTTCATGCGCTCGTAGTAGGTGGTGCCGACGGGCACGCCCACGGTTTTGCCCGCGAGGTCATGTCCGGTCGCGGGTCCGCCGGGCGAGGCGACAATGACGGCGCCCGTGCAGTAATGGGGGTCGGCAAAGTCCACGGCCTTGGCGCGCTCCGCGGTCACGGCGTGGGAGGCGGCCACGAGGTCAAAGCGGTGCTCGCTGAGGCCGATGAGGAGCGTCTCAAAGGGTTGAACCACCCACTCGACCTTGCGGCCCAGCTTCTTGCCCATGGCCTCGGCGAGTTCGACCTCGAACCCGGTGAGCTTTGAGCCTTCGAGGTAGTTGAACGGCCGAAACGCCCCCTCGGTCGCCACTCGCAGGGGCTTGGCGTCCGCCGCGAGGGTCGAGGTCGACAAAAGGGCGATCACGATGGCTGCAATCCGTTTCATGCGGGTCTCCAGGTGCCCTGTTCCATGGCCCGAGTCAGGCCGGAAAGCAGGGTCGTGAGAAAGAGGTACATCACGGCGACGGTGGTGAGAACCGGCACCGGTTGAAAGGTCTCGCTCGAGATCCGGTTGCCCGCGAGGGTCAGCTCGAGAAGGCCGATGCTGGACGCGAGGGCGCTGTCCTTGAGGAGGCCGGCGAGGTTGTTGAACAGGGGGGGCACCATGATCCGCATGGCCTGGGGCAGGACGACCCATCTGAACGTCTGCCGGCGTGACAGACCCAGGCTCCAAGATGCCTCGACCTGCTCCTTGGGGATCGCGAGGATGCCGGCCCGGATCGATTCCGCGTTGTAGGCCGCCGTATTGAGGGCAAGGCCCAGGGCCGCGGCCGAGAACTCACCGAGTCTCAGCGAGGGAATGAGAGTCGGCAGGGCGAAGTAGACAAAGAGGATCTGAACCAGGAGCGGGGTGCCGCGGATCAGCCAGATGTAGGCGCGCGCCGGCCACTGGGCAAACGCCGATTTCTGGAGCCGCGCGAGCGCCACGAGCGTACCGACCACCAGGCCCAGAACGCCGGAGATCAGCGTAAGCTCCAGGGTCACGCGCGCCCCCGTCATGAACACGTCGGCGCGTGGACCGATCGGGGCGGGCGCCTTGCGCACGGCCAGGCTGAAGGCCAGGGTGCCGAGGGTCGCGGCTAGGGCAAAGGTCAGAAGCGCACGGGCTCGAGGCGACTTTATTGAAGGCATGGAACCCCGATGAACTCGGTGCCGTGAAAGAGAGGGTCAGCCTTGGCGGACTGGACGGCGAGGCGGGTATCGTCGTCCCTCGGCAGCTCGTCATACACAAAAACTCCGCAGGGGGCGCGGTGGGCCGCCAGGAGCGAGAGCGTGGCCGGAGCCCTGCGGGTCCAGACGCCCCGATTGCAGTCGATCAAAGCCGAGCGGCGCAGGGTCAGCCAGTCGCGCAGAAATTCGCCGCGGCCGGCGGCCACCGCGAGGTCCGTGAGGTAGGGGTGGAGCACCACCCGGCCCTTGAACCAGCCGCTCAGCATGGAGATGTCGTGCAGGAGCAAAAGTCTGGCCACGCTCCAGAATTCCAACCGGAGCAGCCCCAGCAAAGCGGGGGCGGAACGGAGGCCGGCGAGCGCCAGGGCTCGCGCGCTCTCCAGCCGCGTGCCGCCGAGATCGAGAAATTCCTGAAAGCGGGCCGTGGAGAGCAACCTCGCGTAATGGAGGTAGTCCGGCACGACGGCCACGTAGTGCCTGCTTTCTGCCACGTCGAGGTCGATCCACTGGGTCTGGTACGCCGAGAGGATGAGAAACGGCGGCTCGTCGCCCGAGAGGATCGAGCGGTTGATGCTGTCGCGCGTGGCGCCGCGCAGGTCGAGGGGCAGGCTCATGGACTGGCCTCCGCCGCCCGGTGGGCCACGCGATCGGGTGCCTTGGAGTCACTGTTGAAGGTGCAGCCCCGGTAGATGCGATGCAAGGTCTCTTCGGTGACCATGGCCAGCCTCAAAGCCTCGGACGGCCGAGGGACGGCACCGTCGCCGGGAGTGGTGAGCGCGGCACGGGCCAACGCCCGATGGAGCACCCGCTGCCCCGACATCCCAAGTTCCGGCGCTCCGGGCGCGCCGCCCAGATCGGGCGCGTCGCTGTCTTGTTCGACCGATCCGGACGCCGTGCGAAGTTCCCACTGCGAGGGTCCGAGGCGCACGCGGCCGCCCTCGAGCTCGAGGTGAACTTCAACGAACGACTCATGGCGATCCGTCAGGGACCAGGTGCAGAGGAGCTCGACGCGGAGTCCCTGCGGAAATTCCAGCGACGCCTCGACCGTGTCCTCGATGTCCGGAAGAAACGAGGACGAGAGCATCCCCGTGACCTTGGCGGGCGGGACCGCCGCGTCGGGGACCGCCGCCTGCAAAAGCGCGAGGGCATGGGCACCAAAGTGCATGAGGCATCCACCGCCCGATTTGGACTTGTCGAGCTCCCAGAGACCGGGGGTGGGCACCGGCATTTGGGACCCGAGGGCCACGGCCCGCGCCGACTTGAGCTTGCCCAGGTCGCCGCGGGACAGGCGATCGCGCAGGCGGCCCACGTGGGGCGCGGCCGCCATCTGGTAGCTCGCCGAACAGTAGGTCCCGGAGTTGCGCTCGGTCAGGTGCCTGAACGCCGCGAGGCCCTCCGACGTGGCCGCGAGCGGCCGCTCGGCGAGCACGGCGACCCCCCGTTCGAGGCACATGCGGGCCAGGGAGTAACGGGTGGGGGTCGGCGCGGCGAGGATCACGGCATCCGGTCCGG
>DATJFU010000178.1:0-4007 GCA_035495495.1 Bdellovibrionota bacterium | reverse complement strand
CGAGGAACACGCCGCCGTGCGGGCTGCCGCGGCCCGCCTTGACCTCGCGCATGATGCAGCGCGCGACGTGGTCGCGCGTCAGCAGTTCGGGCGGCCGCCGCGCGTTCTTGTCGCCCTGCGTGTAGCGCCAGCCCTCTTCTTCGTTATCCGCCGTCTGATTTTTGTAGTTGGCGGGGATGTCCTCGAACATGAACCGCTTGCCGTCCTTGTTCTTGAGGACGCCGCCCTCGCCGCGCACGCCCTCGGTCACGAGGATGCCGCGCACGCTGGGCGGCCACATCATGCCCGTGGGGTGGAACTGGACGAACTCCATGTCCACGAGCTCCGCGCCCGCGTGGTACGCGAGCGAGTGCCCGTCGCCGGTGTACTCCCAGCTGTTGCTCGTGACCTTGTAGGCCCGGCCGATGCCGCCCGTGGCGAATACGATGGCCTTGGCTTGGAACACGCGAAACTGTCCGCGCTCCCGGTCGTACCCAAACGCGCCGACGACGCGCTCGCCGTCCTTGAGGAGGGTGATCACCGTGTGTTCCATGTAAACTTCGATGCCCTGGTGGATGCCGTGGTCCTGCAGGGTGCGGATCATCTCCAGACCCGTGCGGTCGCCGACGTGCGCGAGCCGGGGATAGCGGTGGCCGCCAAAGTTGCGCTGAAGGATGCGGCCGTCGCGGGTGCGGTCAAACACCGCGCCCCAGGCCTCGAGCTCTTTCACGCGGGCCGGAGCGTCCTTGGCGTGGAGCTCGGCCATGCGCCAGTTGTTGAGGTACTGGCCGCCGCGCATCGTATCGGCGAAGTGCACCTTCCAGCTGTCGCGGTCGTCGACGTTGGCCATGGCGGCCGCGATTCCACCCTCGGCCATGACCGTGTGGGCCTTGCCCAGGAGAGACTTACAGACCAGGCCCACGGATACGCCCTGGGCCGAGGCCTCGATGGCCGCCCGGAGTCCCGCGCCGCCGGCGCCGATGACGAGTACGTCGTGGGTATGGGTTGGGTAGTTGGACATTAGAAGATTCTCCAGTCGTGCCAGACGCCCATTGAAAGCAGGCGCACGTAAACGTCAGAAAAGCCCACCCACACCAGGCTCATCCAGGCAAAGAGCATGTGCTTCTTGTTGAAGCAGGTGACGCAGGCGTAGGCCTTGCCCCGGACGGGGTGGCCCGAAATCGTGTCAAAGAGGCCGCCCACGAGGTGCCTGAGCGAGTGGCAGCCAAACGTGTAGCTTGAGAGCAGCACGCAGTTGAGCGAGAGCACCAGGGTGCCGACGCCGATGCCAAAGTGTTCATGGCCCGAGGCGTCCGCGAACCACATGGCCTTGTAGGCGTCGTGTGCGAGCACCACGACGAAGCCGAGGGCCAGGTACAAGAAGTAGCGGTGGATGTTTTGGATGATGAGCGGAAATGACTTTTCTCCCCGGTACTCGTCGCGGGGCTCGCCCACGGCGCACGAGATGGGGTCGGCCCAGAAGGCCTTATAGTAGGCGCCGCGGTAGTAGTAGCAGGTGAGGCGAAAGCCGCCCGGGGCCCAGAGGATCAGAAGCGCGGGCGAGAAGGGCAGCCAAGCCGGAATCCAAGAGGGCTTGGGCCCGAACCAGGAGTGGGGCGAGTCCCCAAAGAGCTCGGGCGAGTACATGGGCGAGAGGTAGTTGCCAAAGTGGTAGTGGTTGCCCTGAAACGCCGCCCAGTTGGCGTAGGCCAGAAAGGCCGCGAGACCCAGAAAGACCACCAGGGGTTGGATCCACCAGAAGTCCTGGCGAAAGGTCTCCCCAAAGCGCGGTCTTTTGCCCAATTGCCTCACCGACGTGCCCGCAAGTGCCATGCTGAATCTCCTGAGCGGTAAGCTCGCAAACTAGCCGACTCGGGGCGTTGGTTCAAGGCTGTTGTGGGGCGTCTTGGGGCAGCCAGACCTTCTTATATGTGAGGTGGGTTTCAGAAACCGGGTGGCCGTTTTGGAGCAGGCGCTCGTCGTATTCCACCGTGCTTTCGTCGGTGAACCGGGAGACCGAATCGACCCGGAGCGAGCCGTCGGGCGAGAGGGGCTGGGACACATCAAAATGGGGGGTGGAATTCGTGTCCGCCGTGAACGCACCCAAGCCCGCGGCCGCCAGGGTCTGGGGGTTTGTGGACGACGCGTCGGTCGGATCTCCATACCCGAGGTCGTAGGCACCCGAATCCTTGGCGCGGAGCCAGAAGACCCGCTCGTAGGTGTGGGCGTCGTTGGTGGCGAGGGTCTCGGTGAGGCGGTTGTGCGAAACCAGGTAGGAGGTGCCGTCGGCGGCGGATTCGACCCGGGCCTCGGTTTCGGCATGGATCTGAACCACCTTCCCGGACACGAGGGAAGTGCGAGCGCCGTCGGCGGTCCAAAGTCCCGCCATATAGATAAAGAGAAGTGGGGTCATGGGGGCCGGTTCTACGCCGGCCCTTCGCCCCTGTCCACGATGACCCGGTTTCGGCCGGCCTTCTTGGCTTGGTAGAGGGCGCCGTCGGCGTGGCGGATGGCGTCCTGGGAGGCGAGCTTTCGGCCCGGGCGCGAGTCCGCGACCCCGATACTCACCGTGATGCGGATCTTAGTGCCCGGCTGGGCGGAGCCCCGGTCCTTCCACGACGTCTTGGCGCGTTGCTCATCGGACGAACGGATCGTGAACTCGCGCTGGGCCAGGGAGCTCCGAATGCCGTCGATGGCCGGCCTCATGTCCTCGGCCCGAGCGCCCGCATAGAGAAGACAGAATTCCTCGCCACCGTAACGGTACACGTGGTGGCCGGACTCCCGGTCAAAGTGCGCCGCCACGAGCCGGAGCACGTGGTCACCCTGCTCGTGGCCGTAGGTGTCGTTGAACTTCTTGAAGTGGTCGATGTCCACCATGGCCACCGTGTAGGTGCCGTCGAGGGCGGCGAGTGCCTCATCCAAAGCCCGCCGATTGGGCACCCCCGTGAGTTCGTCGATGTACACCTTCTGCCAATAGAGGCGGTACACGGCGTAGATCAGGACCAGGCTCGCCCCGGAGAAGGTGAGGGACGTGACCAGGTTCACCTCTAGACGCGACATGTCACGGAGAACGACCCGGTTAAAGCCGTACATGAGCGGCACGAGGGCCACGAGGCTCGAGAGCGAGAAGTACTGAATGTAACGGTCGCGGTAGAGGGCCGCCGTGATGCCAAAGGCCACGAACGAGAGCTGGGCGAGGCCGGAGAGGCGCCAGGTCCGGAGATGGGGCAGGGGGCGCCAGTCCAGGAGTCCCGGGAGAAAGTGCAGCTTGAACCGCAGGCCCAGGATCAGCAGCAGAAAGGGGAGAATCACGACCCCGAGCTTGAGGAGGCCGTGCCGGCTCAGAAGGCGGCGCTCGCCGAGCGTGAAGATGCAGACCATCGACAGGGGCAGGGCCAGGGTGGCCACCGATGCCCGGTCCTCATGGCGGAGACGCACGATGGCGTTGAACGTGATGGAGGAGAGCAGGGCGTAGCCCAGTAAAAACGCCAGGGAAACGAAGAGAATGCGGGTGGAATTGAGGCGCCAGCCGAGCAGGGCCACGAGGCCGATCAGCAGGTACGGCAGCTTGAACAGCAGGTCATAGCTGTACTTATACTCGCCGTAGGCGGGGAGCAGACCGAATGCGAGGAGGATGACGGGAATGATCGAGAGCGCAAAGCTGATGCCGATGGCGCGAAGATTCTGTTGGGACATTGTAATCTCTTTACGTGCAGCGCGTTAGATTTCTCACCCGGAGAAAATTTTTTACGTCGGATTGTCACCCTACTAGGCAATGTTAGCCTACCTCAGCATTCAATCACGGAGGAACTTAATGCTTACTCAAAAGGCAACAACCGGTCTTCTGGCACTCGCAGCTCTGGCACTTTTCCCGGCGAACGCGGCCCACGCAAGTGGAACGACGGCCGTGAAGGAATGGACGCTGCTCGTTTACCTCAACGGCAACAACTCCCTCGACTCGTTCGGTCCCCTGGACATCAACGAGATGGAGCAGGTGGGTTCGCTGCCCAACGTGAACGTGGTCGTTC
>DATJFU010000177.1:0-5145 GCA_035495495.1 Bdellovibrionota bacterium | reverse complement strand
CTACTCGCTCGCGACGACCCTGAGCGCGTACCTGGCCGGACTCGCGGTCGGGGCCTGGCTGGCACCCAGACTTGTGGCGAGTGGAATCGACGGCTTGCGCCTCTACCTCTGGGCCGAACTGGGGGTCGGCATCTACGGCCTCGCGTTCGAACCCCTGCTGAGACTCGCCGAAATCCCTTATTCCGCGTGGGTCACGACGTTTCAGCCCTCGATCCCGGCGCTTTCGGCCGCGCAATTCGTCATCGCGGGCGCGGTGGTCTTTGTTCCCACGTGCCTCATGGGCACGACGCTTCCGGTGCTTTGCTCGGCCCTGTTCAAGGGGCGCAACGAGGTCTCAGAACGCCTCCCTTCGCTCTACGCCATCAACACCCTGGGTGCCTGCGTGGGGGTCATCGTCGGCGGCTTTCTTCTCCTGCCCAAGCTCGGATACCAACACTCCATCCTGCTGGCGGCCGGAATCAATCTCACCCTCTTTGTGGCGGCAATTTTGCTGATCCCCGCGGCGTCCGCGAGCATTCCCTTCCGCCAGGCCCTTTCGGCGTTCGTCTCCCATGGGCGCGGCGACGCGTTCTCGTTTCGGGCCTTCTGGCGGGGGTGGAAGCACGCCACGGCCATACAAAAGGCCGCCGGCGCGGCACTTCTTCTTTCCGGGATGGTGGCCATGTGGTCCCAGATTCTTTGGAACCGCCTGGCCTCGCTCGGGTTTGGCGCCTCGACGTACGTGTTTCCGATCGTCACGTCCGCCATCCTGGCCGGTATCGTTCTCGGTAGCGTCCTCTTTAGACGCGTCAGCGGCCTCCACCAGTGGCACGGCCGCGTGCTCACCCTGCTCGCCGCGGGCGGCGGGCTGGCCTTCTTGGCCGGAACGTGGGGAATGGGAAACACGCCATGGTACGCGTTTCACGTTCATCGCATCGAGGGTGAGCGGAGCTTTTTGACCTACTCGATCGCCGAACTCCTTTGGACCTGGCTCTGCCTGGTCCCCCCGTCGGCGATTCTCGGGGCCATCTTTCCGGCCGCGCTCAGCATCCTGACCCGCGACCGGTCCGACGCGGCGGTCGCGGTCGGTCAGGGCTACGCCCTCAACATCGTGGGGCTCCTCATTGGCGCGGTTTCGGGCTCGTTCTTTTTGCTCCCGATCCTCGGAATAGACACCATGCGCGTGATCACCGCGAGCTGCCTGCTCCTTTTCTCGGGAGCGCTGGCCACCCTTATTCTGAACGGTCTGACCCAATCTCTCGCACCGATTGTCTTGGGAGCCATCGCCCTGACCGTGACGCCGGGGTTTGACCGGGTCTTGATCACTTCCGGCCTATTCTACAACCGCTTCAACAAGCCGACCGAAGATGTTCTCCACGTGGGCGGATTCGAGACCGCGTGGACCAACCAGCGCGGAAACTTCAGGCGCCTGATCGACTACCGCGACGACCCCCACGCCACGGTGAGCATCCACGAAACCTGGGACCGGTCCCTGCGATTCTTTGCCATCAACGGCAAGGTGGACGGCAATACGGGGGGCGATCTCCGGACCACGAAGATGGTGGTCGAGCTGGGCGGCCTCGTCCGCCCCGACGCCCGGAGAATCCTCACCATCGGTCTGGGCATCGGTTCGACCCTCTCCGAAACGCTCCTCTTTCAAAGGATGCAGAACTCGACGTTGATCGAACTCTCGCCCGCCATGATCGAGTTCGCAAAGAAGCACTTTGCCGAGGTCAACGGAAAGATCTGGACCGATCCTCGTATCCACATCCTCAACCGTGACGGCCGCGAGTACCTGCGCAACACGCGCGACACCTACGACTTGATCATCTCCGAGCCCTCTAACCCCTGGGTCGAAGGGGTAGCCAGTCTTTTTACGACCGAATATTACAGGGAGGTCTCGGACCGCCTGACACCGGACGGAGCGGCGCTCCTTTGGTTCCACACCTACGGCCTCGACTGCGATGCCGTGGCGAGCGTCCTGCACTCGGCGGTGGAGGTCTTTCCGACTCTCGACGTCTTCTCAGCCGGCGGTGACCTCTACATGGTCGGGAGAAAGGGAGGGCCGGACCTCCCCATGCACGCCAATCTTCCCGACTCCGCGCCGGTCCTCGAACACCTCTCATCGACCCTGGGCCTTGAGGCCAAGTTCGGCACCCGCGCCTGGTACAGTGAACTGATCGACAAGAACTTTCTTTTTGACCGGAGCCACACCTTCGAGGTGGTGCGGGCCTTTGAAACGAACACGGACGACAACCAGCTTCTTCAGTTCGACTCGGGCAGGACCTACTGGAAGAGCCTTTCTTGCCGGTTCTTGACGGGCAAGAAACAGCTCCCCGGCCCTGAAGAGGTCGTGGCCGACCTCCCCAAGAACTAGATCGGTCACTTTCGATAGTTGTTGTTCAGGACGATGATCTCGATGCGTCGGTTGGTGCCCTTGGCCCAGTCCCCACCGCCCTCGTGGATCGGCCTGAAGTGCGAATATCCCGCGACTCCGACGTGCGAGGGGTCGAAACCAAACCGCGAGATCCAGTAGCGGGCGACCCACGCCCCCCGGGCCGCCGAGAGCTCCCAGCCCGTGGCGTAGGGTGACGGATGCCCGGCCTTCTTCTGGGCCTCGAGCCACTTCTCCTCACCGAGCTCCGTGTGTCCTTCGACACGGATCAGGCGCGTCGTCGTGGCCAGGACCCGGCCCACGCGGTCGAGGAGTGGACGGAGGTCCGGCACCACGTCCACCCGCCCTTCGTCGAAGAAATCGGCGACGGCGAGCCGGACCACGAGTCCGCGGCTGTCAAAGACCATCTGCACCTTGTCCGAGAGGCTGGTCACGCCCAGCTCGAGGCTCACGCTCTCCTCGAGCTTCTCTTTGATGTCCTTGAGCTCGGGATCCGGGTCGGCCGAGACGTTGACCTTGCCGGCGGGCAGGTCGAGGACCCTGCCCTGCGGAGGATTGTGGACCTCAAAGGGGTTGACCGTGTCGCCGCCCCCTTGCCCCTCGAGCCCGACGACACCCACGTCTCCACCGTTGCCAAAGGCGTCGCGGATACTCTGTGCGGCGGACTTGAGCTTGGCCATGTCCTGGATCGAAATGGCGTACATCACGACGAAGAAGGCGAAGAGAAGCGTGATGAAGTCGGCGTACGAAACCAGCCAGCGCTCGTGGTTGGCGTGTTCCGGGTGTTTTTTCTTCATCTAGTGAGCCTCGGCGTCGGTGCGGAGGTGTTCTTCGACGAAGACCTCGAGCTTTTCTTGCAAGAAGTGAGGGTTCAACCCCTCCTGAATCCCGATGACGCCGATCTTGACGACCTCTTTTTGGATCGCCCGCTGTGCGGCCTTGCGCTTGAGCTTGGTTCCCCAGGGAATCAGAATCAGGTTGGCGGCGCCGACCCCGTATACGGTGGCGACGAAAGCCACGGCGATACCGCCACCGATCTTGGATGGATCGTCGAGGGACTTCATGACGTGAATGAGGCCGAGCACGGCGCCGATGATGCCGATCGTCGGGGAGTAACCGCCCGCGCCCTCGAACACCTTGCCCGCCGTCTCTTCTTCTTCGAGCGAGAGCGAGATCTCGGTGTCAATGATTTCGCGGACCGTGTTCGGTTCAAAGCCGTCGATCACGTACTTGATCGTCTTGCGAAACAGCGGGTTCTGGATGGCCTCGCGCTGTCCCTCGATGGCCAGCACGCCCTCCTTACGGGCGACGGTGGCGATACGGACGATCTCCTCGATCACCGGCCGGACGTCCAGGTCCACCTTTTGATAGATGAGCGGGATCAGCGAGAGCGCTTTTCGGATGTCCTGCGGCGGAAACGACACCAGCATGGCGCCGATCGTGCCACCGAACACGATGATGGCGGCGGTCGGCTGAAGAATATCGCTGAGGTGGAGGCCCTCGATGAGAGCCCCCCCGAAGACGGCCATCAGGCCGAGGGCGGATCCGATGAGTGATGTGATGTCCATGGGGACTCTACCCTCCGCCCTTTGACGGCGGTTCTTGATGGATCCGCTTTCGGTAATCCATCACTCGACGGAGCACCTCATCCAAGGACTCCTTCACCATGAGCTTCTCGCCGCTGACGAGAGTCACGACCGTGTCGGGCGTGGCCTCCAGCGTCTTGATCCACTCGCAGTTCAGGACGAACGGGTTGCCATTGAGGCGGCTCACTTCAATCACCGTTATTTTAAGTGTAACCTTGGGGTTGGAGGAGTCAAATGCGCGCGCCCCTGACCCAGCGAGCTCTCGCCGGGGTCGTCGATCTCGGCTGGGAGATTTCACTCGCCTGGCTGCTGCTCCTGGATCCGTCGAGCGCGTATCCGGGCCTGGGCCGTCTCAGCGTCTGGCTGTTGACGGTCGCCGCCGCCCGCACCGCGAGCTGCGCGGCCTTCTCGGGCACCTTTGGCCATCTCCTCTGCGGTTTGCGACTGATGGATTCGACCGGCGAGCGTCTCACGGGGCTCGAGGCCGCCGCCGCGGCCTGGGGATTTCAGCGCGGAGGATTTCTCGGGCGCCCCGCGGGCGTGAACTCGGGCAAGATCGCGACGGCAACGGCCTCACTTGCCGCCCTAGCCGGAGTCCTCCTGAACGTCGCGGCCGGCCTCACCTGGGTCCGCGCGCAACCCCTTCTGCTCCGGGGCATCGCCTGGCAGGTGCCCGTGTTTCAGGCGGCGGCCGATCCGCTCTACCAGCGGTCCTGGGCGGTGCTCCCTTTTTTCTACGCCGTCGGGCCCTGGCCCAAGCGGTACATGGGTGACCCCGTCTTCTACACGCTCCCCTACAGCAAAGGACCGCCCAAGCAGTTTCCCTCCAAGGTGCTGGTGCGCTGGGACTCGGGCGAGACGCGGCTCGCGATCGAGGGGCCGCATACTCCTTCGGGTGGAATCGACGAGCACAAGCTCAAGAGCTGCATCGTCGATGGCGGCTACACGCCGGCCTGCGCGTCGCTCAAGCAGCGGGTGCTCGGGGATGACGTGGCCCGCATGCGAAGCCTCCACGCCTCGCGCTGGACGATCCGCTGGTTCGAGGTGCCCAATACGGCGCTCCCCGAAAACGAGCGTCCTCACGGCGTCTATCTCATGGGCTCAAACGGCAAGATGGTCCAGGAGCGGTACGTGCTCATCACGCCCTCGGGCGCGCTCCAGGCCCTGGCCCTCGACCACACCGAC
>DATJFU010000176.1:0-2442 GCA_035495495.1 Bdellovibrionota bacterium | reverse complement strand
ATGCGGAGCACGTCGACGTTGGTGCTCAGACCCGCGCGTTGACTCGCCAGGGCCAGGTGGTGGTGCTGCTCCAGGGTCTCGATATTCTGATCGGCCACTTTTTCGAGATCCTGGGCGGCGAGGGCCTGGTTGAACCTGGTGAGGACCCCCTGCTCGAGGCGAAATCTCGCGTAGTCGAGCTCGAGCTCCGCGGCGTCGGACTCGGAGAGAGCCGCGCGGTACTTGTTGATCGAACTCAGGCCGTCAAACAGGAGGATCGAAGCGCCGACCTCAAGTTCCGTCTGTGGAAATGCCGTAGGGAATTCTATGGGGGTGCCGTTGAAGTTGACGCCGAGGATGGAATATCTTGCGCCCAAGAAGTGGGTGCCCCGTGCGCGGACGTGCGGAAGGTGCTCGGACAGGGCCTCGAGCTTGCCCCAGCCGGCCGAGTCGGCCGCGATCTCGACCTTGCGGAGCTCGGGATTGTTCTCGCGGGCCGAGGCCAATGCCATCAGAAGAGTGAGTGCGACTTGGGTATTGAGCTTCATGGTTACTCCATTGCCGCCAGCCGTTCTTCTTGGCTGAGCTTGGCGACGCGAGCGGGCAAGAACAGGGCCGCGCTGATGCCCGCGAGCACGATCATGGTTCCAAAGATAAAAGAATCGCCAAAGCCCGCGATCTCGGCCGAGGTCGCGACCTGCATGCCGATGGTCCGGTAAGCGATGCGCGCGGACTCGGCGTGGGTATAGCCCAGAAGGTGGGCGTGCTCGGCCACGCGCCTAAAGGTCTCCCTGAACATGGGCGACGAGGGGCTGATCTGGGAGCCAAACACCGCCATGTGGAACTTGACCCGATGACTGAGGACAGTGGCGAGCATGGCGATGCCGACGGAGCCCCCCACCTGCTGGATCAGGTTCATGACCGAAGAGGCCGCGCCGGCGCTCCGTTTAGGGACGCTGTTGAGCGCCACGGCGGTAACGGGGGTAAAGACGAGGCCGATCCCCACGCCGCGAACGAGCGTCGCGATGATGATATCGCCGATGGAGGTGTTCACGTCGATCCCGCGCAGCATGAACATGAAGGCCGCGACCCAAATGAGGCCCATGATCGTGACGGCCTTGGCGCCGAACCGATCCATGAGCTTGGGTGAGATGGGCATCATGACGCCGATGAGCAGCGAGCCCCAGAGAAGGAGCACGCCGCTGTCGATCTCGTCGAGCCCTCGGAGCTGTTGCAGATAGATGGGCAAGAGAAAGACGCCGCCAAAGAGAGCGATCGACCGGACCACCGTCACGGCCATGCAGGCCGAGAAGACGGGGATCCTGAACAGATTGATGTCCACGATCCGGTACGGAAGGATGCTCTCGACCACGAGAAAGCCCGAGAACCCGAGGACGGCCAAGGTGCCGCAGGCAAAGATGTAAGCCGAGTCCCAGCCCTCTTTCTCGCCTTTGGACAGGCCCAGCAACGAGGCGACCAGAAAGAGCGACAGAAACGCGAATCCCCAGATGTCGAACGGTCTCCGGTGCTCGGCTCCCGGCTTGTCCTTGTACAGGACGGCAAAGGCCAGGATCACGCCGATGATGCCGATGGGCAGATTGACGAGAAAGATCGAGCGCCAGCCAAAGGCGTTGGTGAGGATGCCCCCGAGCGTGGGACCGAACGCCGGGCCCACGATGACGCCCATCCCCCAGTAGCCGAGGGCCTTGGCGCGCTCGTGGGGCGGAAACTCCTCGCTGATCATCGCCATGCCCGTGGGCGTGATGGCGCCGCCCCCAAAGGCCTGGATCACGCGGGCAAGGACGAGGGTCGGAAGATTCCACGCCAGGCCGCAGAGTACGGAGCCGGCGGTGAAGACCGCGAGGCTCACGGCAAAGAGAATCCGATGGCCCACGATGTCCTTGAACCAGGCGGTCAAGGGCATGAGGGTCGCGAACGAAAGCATGTACCCCGTGATCACCCACTCGATGTCGTCGAGCGACGAGCCAAAGTCGGCCATGATGGCGGGCAGGGACACGTTGACGATGCTCTGGTCCAACGCGCCCATGAGCGTGCCCAGCATCACGATGCCGAGCACCTTCCATCGATAGCTGGGGTCCTTGCCTTCGGCCATCACCGCACCCGGATCTTGATCTCCACGGACTGTCCCGCCCGCAACGCTCTGTCGTCGTGGCTGTCGAGGGCCACCTTGATGGGGATCCGCTGCACGAGCTTGGTGAAGTTGCCCGAGGGGTTCTCGGACTGGATCAGGGCAAACTGCGAGGCCGTCGCCGAACGAACCTCGGAGACGCGCCCCGTGAGCGATCCGCCCTCGTCCACGTGGACCGTAACGGGCTGGCCGACTGACACGTTTGAAATGGCCGTTTCCTCGATGTTGGCCGAGATCCAGGCATGATCGATGTCGGCCACCGTGAGCGCGGTCTGGTTGGTCTCGAGGATGTTGCCGACTTCGGCCACCTTCTG
>DATJFU010000175.1:0-5480 GCA_035495495.1 Bdellovibrionota bacterium | reverse complement strand
TGCGTGATAAAATAAAGTGTGGGCCTTTCCCAAATGAAGAAACCCAAGGACGTGGCGGTCACCCTGGTGGCCACCTTCTTCGGCTCAGGCCTGCTTCCCAAAGCCCCAGGCACCGCCGGCACCGTCGCTTCGCTCCCGCTCGTGGCCCTCGTCAACATGACGGACTCGAGCTTTCGGCTGATCTTCTGGACCCTCGTGATCGCGGGTGGAATCTGGGCGGCCCGTGAGTACGACCAACTCATGGGATCCCATGACAATTATTCGATCGTCATCGTCGAGGTCGCGGGCATGGGCCTCGCCGCATGGGGCGCGGGCGCCGAGCCCATCACCCTGATTTTGGCCTTTATCGCCTTTCGGGTCCTGGACATCTACAAGCCGTCCCCGATCCGCCAAGTGGACGAGTGGTCCAAGACCCAGACGGGCACTCCCGGCGCCATCGGAGTCATGGCGGATGATGTCATCGCGGGGATCATCGTAGCGATCGCCGTGGCCCTCCTCCAGTGGGTGCATATCCTTCCCTGAGTCTCTTCAGGATGGTAGGGTCTGGCTCAGACGTTGCAGACTCCGCTTTTTCCGGTTCCATCCGTATTCGTAAGGAGACAGATCCATGCAATCCAACGGCGTGAACGCCCAGACCGAACAGAAGTCCAAGGCCATCGACCTGGCCATGCAGACCATTGAAAAACAATTCGGCAAGGGGTCCATCATGCGCCTCGGCCAGGGCGAGTCCCTGGTGGCGAGGGATGTGGCGACCATCTCGACCGGCTCCCTGGGCCTCGATATCGCCCTCGGCATCGGCGGACTTCCGCGCGGCCGCATCGTCGAGATCTACGGTCCCGAATCTTCGGGTAAGACGACCCTCGCCCTGCACGCCATCGCCGAATCGCAGAAGAAGGGCGGAATCGCGGCATTCGTCGACGCCGAGCATGCCCTCGACGTGGGCTACGCCCGCAAGCTGGGCGTGAAGATCGAGGACCTCCTGATCTCCCAGCCCGACACGGGCGAACAGGCCCTCGAGATCGTCGAGACCCTCGTGCGGTCCGGCGGCATTGACGTGCTCGTGGTCGACTCCGTGGCGGCCCTCGTGCCCCGCGCCGAGATCGAAGGCGAGATGGGCGACGCCCACGTGGGTCTGCAGGCCCGGCTCATGAGCCAGGCCCTGCGCAAGCTCACGGGCACCATCAGCCGCAGCAACACGCTCGTGATCTTCATCAACCAGATCCGCATGAAGATCGGTGTGATGTTCGGCAACCCCGAAACCACGACCGGCGGTAACGCCCTCAAGTTCTACTCCTCGATCCGCCTGGACGTGCGCCGCATCGGCGCCCTGAAGGACGCGGAGACCGTCATGGGTAACCGCACCCGGGTCAAGGTGGTGAAGAACAAGATGGCTCCGCCCTTCCGCGAGGTGGAATTCGACATCCTCTACGGCGAGGGCATCTCGCAAGAAGGCGAGATCGTCGACATGGCCTCCGAACAGAACGTCATCGAGAAGAGCGGCGCCTGGTTCTCTTACAAGGACGAGCGCATCGGCCAGGGCCGCGAAGCGGCCAAGCGTTGGCTGAAGGAGCACCCCTCCGACGCCGAGAAGATCCGCCACGCCGTTTTGACCAAGGCGGGCGTGGGCGTTCCGGCCGCTTCTCCGGCCGGAGCTCCGGGTACGGCTCCCGCCTCTTCTGGGGCAAAGGTCGCCCCGGAAGCGGGTCTGCCCGCCGGTAAGACCGCTGCCCCCGCGGGCAAGGTCGCCCCGGTGGCCCGGCCCAGCGGCAAGGCGTAACGGCAAGCAAGGCCTTCAAGATAGAAAGCCCGAGCAAAGGGCCATGGAAGGGGTGGTTTCTTAGCGGAAACCGCCCCTTTCGTTTTTGGCCGCCATGCGGCAAAGTGAGAGCTAATGTCCGAGCGTTTCTACATCACCACCGCCATCGACTATCCCAACGGCACGCCCCACATGGGCCATGCCTACGAAAAGACGGTCACGGACTGCTACGCCCGCTGGTACCGCATGCGGGGCCGACGGGTTCACTTCGTGACGGGCACGGATGAAAACGGCCAGAAGCTCATGCAGGCCGCGAAGGAGGCCAAGGCGACCTCGACCCAGGCCTACGTCGACGAGAACGTGAAGGTGTTTCGGGCCCTCTGCTCGGACCGGGGCCCCCACGCCCTCAACCTCTCCATTGACGACTTCATCCGCACCACGGAGCCGCGCCACCATCAGGCGAGCAAGCACCTCTGGGAGATCCTCGAGAAGAAGGGCGACATCTACTTTGACCGCTACTCCGGGGACTACTGCCTGGACTGCGAGGCCTTCTACACCAAGGTTCAGGCCCCCGAGGGCACCTGCCCCAACCATCCGGGCAAGAAGCTGCAGAAGAAAGAAGAAGACGGCTTCTTCTTTCGCATGGGCAAGTTCGAGCAGTGGATCAAGGACCATCTCCGGGCCCATCCGACGTTCATCGTCCCCGAGAGCGCCCGCAAAGAGCTCCTGAGCCGCCTGGATCAGGAACCGCTCCGCGATCTCTCGATCTCGCGGCCCAACGAGGGATGGGGGATCCCCGTGCCGTCCAACCCCAAGTACGTGATGTATACGTGGTTCGACGCGCTCATTAACTACTACGCCGCCGTCGACACCGATGCGCTTCGCGCCTTCTGGCCCGCCGACGTGCACGTCATCGGCCGGGACATCATCTGGTTTCACTGCGTGATCTGGCCCATCATGCTCCACGCCGCGGGCATCCCCCTGCCCAAGCAGGTTTACGTCCACGGCATGGTCCTGGGCTCGGACGGACGCAAGATGTCCAAGAGCCTGGGCAACGGGGTCGACCCGTTCTCGATGCTCCAGAAGTACGGCGGCGATTCGTTTCGCTACTTTCTCCTGCGCGCCATCTCGAGCACGCAAGACGGCCCGTTTGTCGAAAAAGACCTCGTCGCCCGGCACAACAACGAGCTCGCCAACGACCTGGGCAACCTGCTCCTCCGCGTGGTGAAGTTCGCCGAGAAAAAGCTCAGCAAGGAGCTCGCGCGGGGTTCGGCCAAACCCGAGTTCGATTTCTCGCAGACCCTCGCTCGCATGGACGGCCACATGGCCGAGCGTGAGCACCACCGCGCGCTCGACGTGCTCTGGGAGAAAGTCACCGAGGGTAACCAGTACGTGAACAACTCGGCTCCCTGGGGGATCAAGGACAACCCCGAGCGGCTGCACGAGGTGATCTACAACGCGCTCTACGCCAACCACTGCATCGGCGCCCTGATCGCGCCCTTTCTTCCGCTCACGTCCGAGAAGATTTTGGCTTGCCTCGGCACCGCCGGCTCGGCCGATGCCGATGGGCTCAAGTTTGGCGTTCACACGTTTAAGCTCAGCACGCCCGATGCTCCGTTTCCCAAGATCGAGGCGCCCAAGGCATGAGGGTGGATCGAACCGGCATGCGCTCGACGATTCTGGCCTTCACCCTCGCTTCGCTTCCCTTTGCTTCCGCGGCGCTGACCTCGTGCCAATGGAGCTCGACCGATCCCGACACCCGAGTCTTGAACCTCGCGCTCACCGCCGCCCCGCGCACCTGGGATCCGGCTCTCGCCTCGGATCGCGAGAGCTGGGAAGTGCTTCCGCAGATCTACGAGACGCTCTACGAGTATTCGTACCTCGAGGATCCTTACCTGCTTCAACCCTTGCTCGCGGCCGATGCGCCCGAGTTCTCGGATGGCGGACACACCGTGCTCATTCGCCTGCGGCGCGACGCGACGTTTCCGGCCGATCCCGCCTGGGGAGTAAAGAGCCGGCCCCTCGTCGCCCGCGATGTGATCTACAGTCTTAAACGTCTGGCCCTTCCCCAGATCCAATCCCCCGGGTGGTGGATTCTCGAAGGGCGTATCCAGGGGCTCGACTCGTTTCGCGAAAAGGCGGGCAAACGGCTGGGCGAGACGATTCAGAACATCCTCGCCGAGAAGGTCGAAGGTCTCGAGGCGCTCGACGAACACACAGTGCGGCTGCACCTCACCAAGCCCTATCCGCAGCTCATGGCGGTACTGGCTCTGCCTTACTGTTCCATCCTGGCCCCCGAGGCCGTGGCCAAGTACGGAGACGCGCAGGGGCGCATGTCCTCCGTCGCGGTGGGCACGGGACCGTTTCACCTTACCCATTCGGCGCCAGGCAAATATCTCGACCTCGAGAAGCGTTCTGATTTTAGGCCCACCTTTTATCCGACGGACGCCAACCCCCGATTCAAGAAGGACGGCTTTCTCGAGGACGCGGGACGGCCGGTGCCCTTTGTCGAGGTTCTGCACTTTGCGATCCTGCCGGACGCGGACCGCCAGTGGCAGGAGTTCCACGAAGGACATCTGGACGCCCTTCGCGTCCCGCCCGATCGCGTCGAGAAGGTGCTCGGGCCGGATCACACGCTCGAGGCCAACCTGCTCGAGGGCGGGTTCAGGCTTCAGGCGGAGACCGGGGCAACGTTCTCCTATCTCGTGTTTCAGCAGAGCGACCGCGCCGTCGGCGGGGCCAACCATACGGCGCTTCGCAAGGCCATCGCCTCGGCCATTCCGCTCGATGCGCTGATCGCGCACTTCACCCAGGGCGCTGCGCAGGCCGCGGTCTCGGCTGTGCCGCCGGGGATCGCCGGCGCGCCGGCTGTTCCACAGAAGATTCCCGCGGCGGACCTGGCTACCGTGAAGAAGCTCATCGCCCAGGAGGGATTTCCGGACGGCAAGGGTCTCGCCAAGATCCGGCTCGACATGCCCGGCGCGGATACGCGCGACCGCGCGTTAGGCGGGTTTCTGCATGATGTCCTCGCCCAGGCGGGGATCCCCGTTCAGGTCGTGTACAACACGTACCCCGGTTATCTCGACAAGCTGAAGGCTGGTGAGTTTCAGATCGCGTTCGCGCGGTGGGTCCTCGACTACCCGGACGCGCAGAACGTTTACCAGCTGCTCTACGGCCCCAACCGGCCACCGGCCGGGAGCAACGTCTCGCGCCTCAATGATCCGGACTTCAATCATCTGTACGAGCAGCTCTGGGCAACGCCCATCGGACCCAAACGCCGCGAGATTATCCAGTCTCTCGAAGCACGCGTTCGCGAACTCGTGGCCTGGATTCCGCTCTACCACCTCACGCAGTACACGCTGCTACAGCCGTGGACGCTCAATCTCCGCAACAACGAGATACTCCTCAACCGGTACAAGTACGTCCGGATCGATGGGCCGGTGAAGCGTCGGCGGACGGGGCTCGCGGAGCCGGGGCTGGCGAGTCACTAAAACAGGCAGTCGGACAATCCGGCAGTCGGTCACTGGCAACGGACATCCGTGCCTTGGCAACCCGCAACTGATTCTGGGCCTGGGACTGTTACGGTGACGGGCAACGGCCCGGCATCAGATGCCAGTTTCCTGAGCCCGATATCAGGTGCCTGTCGCTGGCTGCCGGACTCCCGGACTCCCGGACTGCCCGACCGTCCGGTTGGTCGCGCTCGTCCCAGTGAATTCTTCTGCGG
>DATJFU010000174.1:0-5472 GCA_035495495.1 Bdellovibrionota bacterium | reverse complement strand
GCGCGAAAAGGGACCGCCGTGAGTTGGACCGCCTCCTCGAGCTTGAGATAGGCGCGTGAGGGCGATTCGGGCGGGAGTGGAATGCTGGGCCAGCCGCCGGGCCACGGCGAATGTGCCTCAGTATGGCGATGGCACCCGATCCACCACTCATCCAGTTCGACCACGACCACATCCAGAACCAGGTCTCCCGGCTCAGCCTTGAAGCCATCCAAGAAGATCGGGTCCCGCTTGAGACCGTCCAGCACCGCCCTGTGGGCATCGGACATCTGGCCGAGCTCGTAGCCCAGGGGCAGCTTGCCGTGGGCGTAGAAGTCGCGCTCCCAGAAATGCAGACGCACGGGTTTTCCGCCCCCGAGCTCTTTGGCCTTGGCCACGACGGCGGCCGGATCGGCCCCCACCTTGCCTAAGGAGAGCCCGTAGGCTCGGGCAAAAACCGCGTCGAGGCGGTAGTCGTCGGCCAGCGGCTTGGGACTCTTAAAGGTCAGAAAGCCGGCGCGCGAGAAGGCAAACCGCAGGTTGGGCGCGATTCGGGCCATCTCCTTCTTGAGGGTGGGGGCGGCGCCCACCTGGCAGGTGGTGAAGAGAAAGGGCGAAGTGACTGACACGGGGCATGCCTACCTCAGTCGTTGAGGCGATCCCAGAGCTTTTCTAGGGTTTTGGCGAACTGCCGGGTCTCTTTCTCGCTCAAGGTCGCAAAGAGCTCAGCCACGCGGTCTTTATAGGCATTACAGCCCATGGCGACCTCACGCTTGGCCTTGGCCGAGAGCTCGATCACGGTCGCCCGCCGGTCGTCGGGATGCTTCTTTCTGACCACGTGCCCGTCGGCCTCCAGGGAGTCGACCAGGGCCGTGATGTTGGTGGCCGTCACCCCGAGCTCGACCTTGAGGTCGCTCATGATGCGGGGCCCCCGCTCGTGGAGCGAGTTGATGATCCTCAGGCGCTGGGGGGACAGGTTCTTGGCCGTCATCAGGGACTCGGACCATCGCTGAAAGGCGGGAGTAAAGCTCCAGAGCAGCTCCACCAGCCGGTGCTTGGGGGAGCCGGAGTTACAGGGATGGACGTCGGTTCGCATACTTACGTCAAGTATACCACGATAGTTCATATCTTGACTATCTGGTTATGAATGACTATTATTTCATATACGAAGTATCGCTTCAGAAAGGAAGCCAGATATGAGTCACATGACAGACGACAGGTTTGAAAAAGAAGTGCTCCAGTCCCCCGGCCTCAAGCTGGTGGATTTTTGGGCGGAGTGGTGCGGTCCGTGCCGGATTCTCGCGCCCACCATCGACTCGTTGGCGCAGGAGTACTCCGGCAAGGTCGGGGTCCATAAGCTCGACGTGGACGCAAACCCCCAGACCGCGGCCAAGTACGGCATCCGCGGTATCCCGACGGTTCTGTTCTTCAAGGACGGACAACTGGTGGATCAGGTGGTGGGCGCCCAACCAAAAGAGGTCTTTGTCCAAAAGATCAGTAAGTTTCAGGCCGCCCAGTAAAGGGGCGTCTTGCGGGGAATCTCGACGACAAACTCGGCGCCTCCAGAGGCGCCGGTCTCGACTCTCACGCTTCCCCCATGGAGCTGGACTATCTGTTTGACGATAAAGAGTCCCAGGCCGAGTCCTGACGCCTTGGATTCGGGCTCTCCCCGTTCATAGCGATCAAAAATTCGCTCGCGCTTGTCCGCGGGGATACCCGGACCCGAGTCAGTCACCCGCAGGATCGCCGTGTCTTGTCTCGCGTGAACGCGGACCCGGATCGGTCCGCCTGGCGCGTACTTGGTCGCGTTGACCAGCAGATTGGTCACGACCTGCTCCAGGCGCGTCCGATCCCAGGAGCCCCGAACCTCATCGAGGTCCAATTCCACCGTGCAGTTCGCTTCGGCCGCCTGCGGGGCCAGGCGGTCGACCACATCCTCGGCGAGGGCCGCGAGATCAAAGTCCGTACGCTCTAAGACCATGTGTCCGGACCGGATGCGGGACACGTCCATGAGCTGCTCGATCATCTCCGAAAGGCGCCGGGTCTGGCGGATCGCCACATCCAGGCTGCGTTCGGTTTGCTCGGGGTCATTGATCCGCTTGGCCATCTGGAGCTGAAGGAGGAGGGCCGTGATGGGCGTCTGCAGGTCGTGGGCCGCCACCGAGAAAAGCGCGTCCCTCGCGGCGACCGCCTCACGGAGTTCCGTCACGTCCTGGTGGACCAGCACCACGTCACTGATCCTGCCGTCCGGATTGCGCACGGGATAGGCGTGGGCCGACGTCCAGCGGGGCCGTCCATCTTTTCCGATTTCGGCCGGATCATAATAGACGGGTGGAATATCCTGGGCCTCGCCGGCGAATGCGCGGCGGAGATAGGGCGTGATGCCCTTGGCCTCGAGCTGGGGATCCTCGAGAACCCGGTAGTCCTTGAGGATGAAGTTCTCGATCAGTTCTGGTGGGACCTGCCAGAGCCTGGCCCATGCCGCGTTGACCGCCCGCGTGCGACCGTCGGGGGTGAACATTTGGATGCTCATGGGAAATTGCTCGAACATCGCCTGAAAGCGATGCTCAGAAGCCGCAAGGCGTTCTTCGAGCGAGGGCTCGGCGGAGGTCGGATGGGGGCGGTCCGATTCGTTCACGGCGCCCCGTTACTACCGTGGAGAAAACTTAAAAGAAAGGCGAACTGCGCATGGTGCGTCGATTCATGCCTGGTCGACTCCGTCCCTGGGGTCGGATTCCGTCTTCTTCGGCTCGCGGGCTTTGCCCCCTGCGGTGGCACGCACCCACCCGTCCATCTGGATAAGAAACTCCCGCATCTTGGAGACGATATCGTTGGAGCGGGGCTCTTGTTCGTCTACCGGAGACCCACAACCCTTGGATTTCTTGGTCTTTTCCATGACACCCCCTCGGTCTTAAAGAAATCATAACACTATGCGTTAAACACAGAAAGGGAAATCACCCCGGGGGCAACTGATCCGTTTCACTGCGGATTACCGAAAGTGGAGAAAGCTCCACCGTGGCAGGAGCGCCGTGGCGCCCACGAGAAGTGCGAGCACCCACTGCCCGAGCGCCAAGGGCGCAAGGTGAAGCGCCGCGAACGGCTTGAGCGCCACGATACCCACCACCGCGAGCAACGCGGCCGCGGTGATCCAAAAGCGGCGATTGGGGTGGGGCAAGACTTCGTTGGCGACGAACCCGATGTTTCCGAAGAGTACGGCCGAGAGCGCCGCCGACCGCGCCGTCTCGGGGGAGGCCACCTCGAGGAGATGCCTAAAGAGGATCAGCGCGCCCGCGCTGACGAGGGCGCCCGAGAGGAGTGGCCTCCATGGGTTTCTTTCTCTTTTTGACTCCGAGTCCAACAGGTTCTCAAAAGTGAAAGCCGAGATGGGATGCACCACGAGCTCGAGGGCGATGATGTGCACCGGCATGAGCAGTGGAATCCAACCCAGGAAAGGGGGGATCAGACTCAGGAGAACCACCGGAACGTGGAAGGCGATGAGGTACGAAAAGCTCCTCATGAGATTGGACAGGATGCGCCGGCCCTCCAACATCGCCGCCACGATCCCGGAGAAGTCGCTTTCGAGGAGCACCAGATGGGCCGCGGATCTCGCGACGTCCGTCGCTTCGCGTCCCATGCTGATCCCGATGTCGGAGAGCCGCAGCGCCGGAGCATCGTTGATCCCGTCCCCCACCATGGCGACCACCCGGCCGGCTTCCTGGAGAAGCCGAATCATCTCGTACTTCTGTTCGGGAAGAACACGCGAGAAGATCGCGCCCTCGAGGTAGGCCTTGCGCCTTTCGGCCGCTCCCATTTTTTGAAGGTCGGTTCCGGTGAAAAGACGGTCATGGGAGTGTTTGATTCCCACCTGGTCCGCGACATAGTGCGCGGTCAGTGGATGGTCGCCCGTGAGCATCTTGATCTCGATGCCCGCCGCCTGGCACTGGCCGATGGCACGCAAAGCGGACCCTCGGATGGGGTCACTAAACACGAGAACGCCCACCCATCTGAGATTCCGTTCGTCGTGCGCTCGATCGCCGTTGGCGGTACCCTCACCCAGCGCCACTCCGAGGAGGCGGCTTCCTTGGGCCGCGTATTCCTCGACGATCCGCTGAATCGCGGCTCTCTCATGGGCCGAGGTGTCGCAGTGCTCGAGCACTCCTTCGACGGCGCCTTTCATGACTGTCCGATTGAGGCCGGACCGGGCATCCCGCCAGACGTGGGTCATGTGCTTACCCTGCGTCTCAAAGGGATAGTCCCAGACCAGGGACCAGCCCTCGAGCGCCGCAAGCGAGCCCGCGAGGCGCTCAAAGATGGCTACTTCCATCGAATCCACCGGTCGCGGCTCGCAAGCCATCAAGGCCGCCGCCGCCAGGGTGTCCTCGCCGCCCGAGACGGCCGGCCGAATCTCGGTGAGCTGAAACCGGCCCTCGGTCAGGGTGCCCGTCTTGTCCGTACAAAGGACGTCGGCGCTCCCCAGGGCCTCGACGCTCGGGAGCGACTTGACCAGAACCCGCTTCTTGGCCAGGCGCCACGCGCCCAAGCTGAGATAGAGCGTAAAGACGAGCGGAAACTCCTCGGGCACGGCCGACATCGCGAAGGTCAGGGCTGCGATGAGACTCGTGACGATCTGGCCCGTCCTGAGGAGCTCGATCGCGAGCAACACCACGGCCAGGGCGAGGGCCACGATCAGAATTCGCTTTACGAGGCGGTCCACCGTCTTCTTGAGCGGACTCGAGGGGACCGCCGTCGACTTCAGGAGGCCGGCGATATGGCCGAACCGGGTTTGCTTTCCCGTTTTTTCGACCAGCCCCAGCCCACGTCCGGAGAGAATCACAGTTCCACTCCAGAACTCCCGGCCTTCTTCTTTCTCGACGGGCACGGACTCTCCCGTCAGCGCGGCCTCGCCGACCGTGAGGTGCGCCGCCTCCACGATGCGCCCGTCGGCCGGTAGGGTTTGGCCCTCTTCAAAAACCAGGATGTCGCCGGGGACGATCTCTCGAATCGCGACCTCACGGACCTGGCCGCCGCGGAGCACCTTGGCGAGAGGACTGAGATGGGCGCGTAGCGCCTTCAAGGCCGAGCTGGCGCGAAGCTCCAGGATGACGTCGACGGCCGTCACGGGCACCCACGCCACGAGGAGAATGACGGAGTCGCTTCGATCGCCCAGGATCTTGTAGAGGGCGGCCAGGCCCAGGAGCATGAGCCCCATGGGGTCCAGCACGATCTTTCGGAGTTCTTCTAGACCCGATCGCAGGGGCGAGGCGCCCAATTCGTTGGGACCAAACGCGTCGAGGCGCCTCTTGGCTTCGGTCGCTGACAGGCCGCTCTGAGGGATAGGGGCGCCCATCGACCCTATATAGCCGAATTTAAACGATAATTATCTCACCAATTTATCCACATGAGGAACTGGCCGCTCCTAGGAGATAATAGAATACCTTTTCGGGGGGGGTCTCACGTGGCACGTCGGCTTCATGGACTCGTTTCGGGGTTTCTCTG
>DATJFU010000173.1:0-3409 GCA_035495495.1 Bdellovibrionota bacterium | reverse complement strand
GGGCGTCGCCGCCAACTCGGCCGGCGCCGACTGGAGCGCCAAGATGCAGGAGTTTGCGCAGACCCTGCGAACCCTCGCTCCGGAGCTGGCCCATGACGAAGTCAGGGATCCCGCCGCCCTCAAGAAGGGCGCCGCGGCCATCGCCCGCCTGTCGCACGAGCTCGAGAGCGGCCCCATGGCCAACTCGCCCCTGAAGAGCGATCCCGGCGCGCGGCACGTCCTGGCGTCCCTCCACCGCGAGGCCCAGCGCGCCCAGGAGCTGCTCGAATCCGGAAACCTGGCCTACGGCCGGGCTCTCCTCCGTGGAATCACGTCCTACTGCGTGGCCTGCCACTCCCGCTCCGACTCGGGGCCCAAGTTCAGCGAGCTCGTGGGTTCGGTGGATCTCACCGGCCTCGAGCCGCTTGCCCGCGCCGAGACCCTGGCCAGCCTCAGAAACTTTGACGCCGCGATGACCGAGTACGGCGCCATCGTCCGGGACAAGAACGCGGCGCAGATGAATCCTTTTGACTGGGAGCGTGCCCTCAGAAGCGGCCTCGCCATCGCGATCCGCGTGTTTCAGGACCCCAAGCGCGCCCAAGCGTTTTTGAAGTCGGCGGCGGCGGGCTCAGCCCCGGAGTTTCTGCGCGAGCAGATCGCGTCCTGGTCCCGCAGCATCACCCGCTGGCAATCGACGCACGAAAAGACACCGGTGACCCCCAAGGAAAAGCTCGCCCTCGCCCGTCGGCTCGTCCACGATGCCCTGCTGACCCAAGACTATCCGGCTGATCGGGCGGCGGACGTGGAATACCTCCGTGCGACCGCGCTGCTCCACGACGCCCTCGAGAAACCCACGGACAATGCTCCGCCGCTCACCGGGCTGGAGCGCGCGGAGGGGCTCTACCTCGCCGGACAATCCTCGGAGGCCCTGCAGGACCTCTACCTGTGGAGCACCCACGAGTTCTACTACGAGGACTGCATCCACGCGGCGCCGGCCGCGAAAGAAGGACAGCGCTGCTACCGCCGTCTGGAGGCGACCCTGTACCGGGGTTACACGGGCAGCCGCGGCACACAGATCCCCAAGTCCGTGGTCGAACACCTCGCCGAGCTCAGGGCCGAGGCGTTTGGCCAGAAGTAAGGGTTACCGATCGCTGTCCGGGTAGACCAAACCCGCGGCGGCGCAATCAAAGGCCGGCGAGGTCGCGTGGCCCTTGATGAGGGCTAGCTCGTAATTCTTGAGGAGTTCGGGGCCGAGCAGGCGCGCCAGGCGCTGCTTGAGCAGGTCGTCGGCGCTCGGGCGCCCTTCTCTATAATAGCCCGGCTCCGCCCTGAAGATCACCCGCGCGAGGGCGCCCTTGTAGAGGTCGAGGACGTCGACGCCGTACCACTCGCGGCCAAAGTCATAGAGCCAGTCCGAGATGGCCTGGCTCTCCGATGTCCCGTGGCAGGGGCTGTCACTCGACGAATCCATGATGGCCCAGCTGGTCGTCGAACCGATCGTCCCGACGTGGGTCGACAGGTCGTGGCCGCCGCCCGGGAGGTCGGACCAGTAGCCGCCGAAGTAGACAAAGGGAGCCGGGATCGCCTCGTGGGCGATGTGGTTATGGACCGCGTCGAGGTCGCCCAGGTTATTGAGCATGAAGAGGCGTTTGAAGCAGGCGCCGCCTGAGATCTTCTGGAGCGACTCCCGCGCGCCCGGCACGGCGTTGATCAGCGCCGCGGGAAGCATGTTCACGGCGCGAGGCAGGACCGAGCCCAGGCGGTCGAGAAGCAACGGCTGAAAGCGCTTGAGGAGGGGGTTGCCCAGGGTGATGACGTCGCCCTGCTTGCCGAGCTGGTATTCGCAGAAACCCCGTGAGCGGACCTGGTTGCAGAGGCGGCCCGCTTCGGCGTCGGAAAGAAGATCCGAGTTCGGTTCGCCAAAGAGGTCTTCCCAGAGACTGTAGTGAGAGGCCTTGCCGGTGAAGACGTCGGTGCAACCCCTCGCCTTTCCACATTGGGTCATGCGGGAAAAAAGCCCCACCTGCGCGTTGACCGCGCCGCGGACAAAGGGCAGGCCCGTGCAGAGGCTCGAAACCACGCAGACGCGGTCCATGGTGACGTTGTCACCGCAAACGCCGTCGTGGACCTCGTCAAACGTCTCGATGAAGTTGTGGTCGTCGCGGTTATTGGCGTCGGTCGAGTGAAAGATCTCGTGGATGAGGATCTCGACGGCGCGGTCGTAGCCGGTCGTGATGCCGTCGGGCTTGCCCTCGGAGTTGGTGTAGTTCTCGGTGTAGCTGCCCCCGCGATCGGCCATGACACCCCAAAGAGCCGGGCGAATGATCTCAAAGTGATCGTCGCCGGTGTACATGCCCGCGTAGTCGGTCTTGGACACGTCGGGGTCGGTGCACGTGATGGTCATCTTCTTCGCGTGCGACTTCCACTCACGGATGTAGGGAGCGAGGTTGGCGTACTTGCCGCCGCAGTCGGAAACTTCGGCAAAGGCGTCCGTGACCCATTGGCGGAGGAGCGCCTCGACCTTGGCGCCGTCCATGATGCGGGCCTTGCCGAGGCGCATGCAGTCCGGAGAGAGGCGGGGCCCCTCGGCGGTCTGGATCCAGCCCTCGGCCGCGGCGGGCATACGCTCGCGGGCCTGGCTGTCGCGCACCTGGCGCTGCCAGACGGCTCCGCCCGTGACGACGGCGACCAGGACCAGCCAGAGAAGGCTCGAACGGAGAAAACGGCGACGAACGTACAGCTCGGGGGTCATGGGAATCCTCACCGAGGTGAAAGCAAAGCAAGACGAATGCCGCTCAGATGGTCGAATCTATTGGATATTTCTGGTCACTAAAGGATCGAGCCGTCGAAGGGCTCGACAGTTCAGGCTGCCTTGGACAGGTCCAGGACCCACTGGCCCTGGGGCGAGTCCTCGGGGTTGAGGCGTCCGCCGTGGGCCTCGAGGGCCTCACGGGCCAGGTCCACGGCCACGAGCGACGCCTCGTCCTTTGGGAGCGGGCCCGGCCAGGTGATGCGGACCCGGAGTGTTTGGTCGTGGGGGGTGACGTCGACCGCCACCCATCGCGAGCCCGTGCCCTTGGGCGAAGCGAATTCGACGGCCGCAAGGGCCGCGTTGAGTAAGCCAAAGAGCGCGGTGACCAGCTCCCCCGCCCTGCCCTTGAGCCAGATTTCGGCGGGCACCTCGCCGACCCTGAGCTCGACGTCGGCGGCCTGAAATCGCCCGCGGCAGAGGGCGAGAACCTCGGTGAAGATCTGCGGTGCCGCGGCCGGGGTGGAACCCGTGCGGTCCCTGAGGGGAGCGAGTCCCGAGAGCGCTCGGAGTTCGTGGCCGAGCGAACGCAGGGTCGCGCAAAGATCGCCGGCCAGGGTCAGAAGCGACTGCGGATCTTCTCCCCTTTCCAGGCGAAGCACGAGCTCCTCGGCGCGCTCG
>DATJFU010000172.1:0-5155 GCA_035495495.1 Bdellovibrionota bacterium | reverse complement strand
ACGGCCGTTGCTTGGGATCGGGGGCGACGAACTTGTTGGCGCCGGTCACGCGGTCGAAGAAAGTTCCACCCACGTCGGCGGCTCCACCCACGGTGACCACCGCGTCCCATCCCAGAAATGCTCCCGCATGGGCGACGTTCAAGACATCGCTCCTGAAACCCTCGGCCGCCCTGAATGTCCCGCCGGTCGAGCAGCCGTCGACGTAGGCCAGGCTCTTGGGGTGAAACGTCCAGTATTTGCGCACGAAACCGCGGGTAATGGCCCAGAACCCCGGTCCGCCGTCCACGTAGCGCGTCTGCAGGAGGCGCAGCTCGCGGTAGTCCTGGCGATTGATCTTACAATCGGCCGAGGCTTCGCAGGGGTTGACCACCTGCTCGCCCGTGCCGACTGCCATGATCTCGACGGCGGAGCCGTCGTCATCCGGGATCATGTTGACCTTCATCACGCCGCCGTGGGTGCCCATCCAGAGCACGTCCATGTCCCTCACTTTGGTGCGGAGATCGGCCAACGAACCCGTCGACTGGGTGATCTTGTAACCCTTGGCGCTCAGGGCGTCATTGATACGCCCCGTGCCCGCACCCCCGAGATTTTCGACGTTGATCAAAAGGGCTTGATCCCCGGTGGGGAGCTCCTCGCGCGCGGCGGCCACCGGAGGGGGTGCGACCGGGGCAGGAGCCCCCTCGGGCCGGCGCTGATTGAGAATCAGGATCGGCGTGCCGTCGCGGAGCTGGACCGTAATGTTCTTGTCCGACGAGACGAGCGCGTTGCGGACCTCAGGGAGCTGCTTGAGGTCGACGGCGACCTGCGCGGCGCGCGCGTCAGGATCGTCGGGGAGGGAGGCGGAGGTCTGTTGGAGGCGATCTTCGATGGCCGCCGAAGCCGAGTCCAAATCGTTATCACTTAGGGCCCCGCCAAAGAGATCGGCGGGGATCTGTGGTAGGTCGCCGAAATCGTCATGGACCTCGGGCGGATTGTCCGTGCGGCCCCCGAGTTGGGCCCCTTGGCTCTGGCAGGCGGCGGTGAAGAGAAGAAGAATTCCCCAGCAAAAACGCGTCCCGTTCTTCATGGCCCGAAACGGGTGTCATCTCCGAGGTTCCTTGTCAACCGGAGACGCCCCTTTGGAATCCGTAAACGCACGAGGGCCGTCCCCGGATCGCTCCGAGGACGGCCCAAGAGGCGTTCAATACAACCTCTGATTAGAGGCCGACCGCCCCACCGACTGTGGCGGTGAAGAGATCGTCCCGGGGCGTGCCGATGTAGTCGCCACGCAGGGAGAGCTGAAAGCCTTTGCCAACGTCCCAACCCACCTTGAGGCCGAGGTCAGGAAACGCGTCCCAGCTATGGGTCGTCTGGGCGTCGTTACGGCCCACCAGCATCTGGTCGGCCTGCGAGCGATAGAGCACCGCCACACCGGCGCTCCCCACCACGGGGACCCTGTCCGCCACGCGATAGCCGGCTTGAATATTAGCCGGAATCACGAGGGCGTTCGCCCCAGTGGACCCGCCCCCGGGGCTGGTTCCGAAATAGTTGGAACCGGCGGCCCCCAGGTGCGAGTAGGTGAATCCCGTTTCCAAACCCAGAATGAGATCCGGGTCCGTCGACTTCATGTCAAAGGATTTGGTGGCATCCCATCCCACCGTGACTCCCGCAGCACCGCGCGCGGTGTAGTGCGAGTTGGCGTCTCCGTAACCCAGGGTTCCCAGGTTACCTCCCAGGTTGACGCTCTTGTCGGTGACCGTCGGAGCCCGAGCCTCCGACCGGCCCGACGTCATGTCGTTTCGGTCCGGGTTGGCGTAGGCCGTGCTCCCCAAAGAGACCATGATCAATGCGATGAGGTACTTGTTCATAGCAAGCCTCCTTTTGGCGGGGAGGAGTGCATACTCCGTACCCTGACGCGAGCATGGGCGGCGGAGGGTCGCGCCAGTTCATTCTTTTGACTGAAAGGCGAGCCAGATCAGCTGTTCCCACGAGTTCTGAAGTCCCGTGTAGAGAAGCAGCAAGGTCGCGATGGCGAGGCTGATGAAGGCGCCGTGGAAGGAGAGAAAGAACGCGATCGAGGACCAAAGGACGAGGGCGTGGCTGGTTCCGGGCAGTACGACATGGATCGCCCAATCGGACCATTCAAAATCGTTATTGATGCGGCTGATTTGGACAAGGCGCCTGAATGTGCCCCAAGCCGCCACGCATCGCACGATTCCGAGGGCCAGCAACACGGCGCCCAGTGATACCGAATCCAAGACGGGAATATTGAGGACAGCGCCCGTGAGAATCACCCATAGAAAGTGATTGAACGAGGGATCGATGAACGGCCGGGCGGTTTCGACCGAAAGTTTCTGGGCTTGCGTGGCCGCGAAGGTGACTCCCACGAACATGAGCCCCATGAGGGTGGCCGCGGCGGTGGCGGTGATGAAGTAAAAGGTGCTCCAGTCCCTGAGGGCGGCCGTAAAGGGATGCATCTGTCTATCTTATTGGCCGATGTGCCCTTGGCAAATGGTGTCGCCATCCACGCCCGCGCAATTGAGCAGATGCTCCGCCAATCCGCTCTGGAGAATGGGCCTGACAAAGTACCTAAACTGCGTATCCGTGTCGCATTGGCTCGCAAGCCGGAACCCGGCGTAGCTGATCAATGCCTCTTGTGGATCGGACGGAAAATCCGACTGGGCAAATGTCCGGGCCGTGAGCGCGGTGGAATTGTAGTCGGCATAAATCTCGCCGTCGCGGTCGCACGTCGCCGGTGAACCCGCGGGGCGCATCTTGATGGCGCCGCCCGAGGTGGGCACACGGGACGCGCACTGATGGATGACCTCAAACGGAAACCCCGTGGCGTTGGGCGGCTGGGGAAACTCCTCGTCACAGAGATCGACCGCGTGGCCGAGCTCGTGGGCCAGGATGGTGGCCAGGTCGATGGCACGCATGTGGCTCAAGAAGGGGCAGATCAGAACTTCGGTGCCCGTAAAGCGCGCGACCACGGGGGGGCGGTCACCACGTGAACAGCGCTCAAAGTTTTCGACGCGAACTTCTAGGTGGCTCAACCGGTCGACCAGCTGCTGGCGCACGGTCGCGTCGCCATGGGAGTTCTGGACCCAAGTACGAAGCGTGTCGCGCAGGCGATGAAACATCGGCGTGATCGCAGTGTCCACGTTGTGCCGGTCGACGTGGTCCATGCTGAAGAGATCGTGATCCGAGGCGGGATAATCCCGCGTGAGGCTCAGCGGGTTCGGGACGATGCGGGTGTCGCCGGTGTGCTCGGCGAGGTGCTCGAGCACGCCCGGGTGCGCCGAGGCCAGTCGCCCGCAGGCTTCGATCATGCGGGCCGTGCAGGTCGGCAGGGCGGGCGCGGGCACCCGGGCCGCGGCCGCATCGGCGTCGTGGGCGAGTCCGACGCAAGCGGGGGAGGCGGGCACGGCGTGGGTCAGGCACTGGTCATCGTCGGCAAACCCCGTGACGGGAGCGCCGAGGGCCAAAAGCAGCAGCGAATAATAGAAGAGTTTCACAGTCTGATGGCTCCCCGGATTCCAGTGTCTCATGGTTTCCAATATATTGCACCGCGGCGAATCCCGTGGTGCGGGGCTTCGGGGCGTGGTACCTCCGCCGCCATCTGGGGTTAAAACTCGCTTCCACAAGGAGAATGCGTATGAAACTGGCGACGTTGACGTCGTTTGCGTTGGCATTGGGTCTTTCGACGGCGGCCTCGGCCGGCTTGCCCGAGACCATGACCTGCGATGGGATCAAGGCTCTCGAGGGCGTGCCCGCCTTCATGGTGATTTCGGACTACTTGCCCGCCACGATCCATCCCGGGATGGCCACGGTGGAATTCGAGGGTCCCTTTGTGGAAGTCGAAAGCGGCACGACGTCCCTGACCTACCACCCGGACGGCGATGGTGACCAGTACTCGATCTACCGCTTTGCCACGGCCGACCTCGATGCGTTTGCCGCCGGCAAAAAGCCCACGGTCGAGGGCACCTTTGAAGACGGCTTTGACTGGTCCAACGGTTACAACGTGCGGGCCAAGTTCTCGATCAAGTGCCACCGCTAAGGGCCTGAATTCTTCTCAGAAGACGAACGCAAAAGTGGCCCCTACAGCGTAGAGGGCCAGGGAGCCCAAGTACAGCCGCCGGGACCACTTGCGGGAGCTCATGCACGCGGCCGCGAGCTTGGGGTCCAGTGGACAAGGGGCGTTTCGGGCCCGCCACTGCAGGATTCCACCCACCAGGAGCAGCCCGGCACCCATCCCAAAGACCAGTCCCTTGTGTTCGGACACCCAAATGAGCTGGGGCACGGCTCCCAGGATGCCGGCAAAGGTCGCACCAAAGCCTAGTGTCACGAAGAGAGCGGGAAGGGCGCAACACAGAAGTGTGCTGACCGAGGTAAAGAGGCTCAAGACGGCCAGGATCCGGCTGCCCACGCTCACTTCCTTTCGATGGACCGGACGTTGTAGCCCGACTCCGTCAGTACGGATCGAATTCGGTCGTCGCTGACGTCCTGGCCCTCCTTGAGCGTCAGGCTCACGGTCTTTTCAGAAAGCCTGACGGTCACCTTCTGAACGGCGGGTTCCGCCGAAAACTTCTTTTCGATGCCTTGGGCGCAGAACGAACAGACCATCCCCCGCACCGAGATGGAGATTTCTCGCCCAAAGGCCATCGGCGCCGTGAGGAGAAGCAGTGACAGCAAGAGACCTCGAAGGACTTTCATGGCACCTCAAAAATGGAACATGAAGTTGAACATCCAGTCCCCCTGGAGGCTGACACCGGCCTCCCAAAGGGCGTTCTTGTAAAAGAACCGCACCATGGGCGTGAGCGCTTGCTCGCGACTGAGGGCGGGGTGGTATTGCCAGAGGATCATGAACCAGCTCGCGAGCTGGTCATACTCGGCTTCGTAGGGCGCGGCCCCGATCCGCGCCTCAAAGTGCCGAAAAGGACCGCCGAGAGTGGGGTACATGGCCTCGTACTTCACCATAGAAAAATACTTGCGGCTCTCGGCGTCGGCCTCGATTCCGGCCAGGTAGGCCGTTCCGTTGGACTGTGCAAATCTCACCCCGCCAAAACCGCCGTAAACATAGATGTTGGCCTGGAGATCCGACTCGTTCCATCGATGGACTAGGTAGTCCAGTTGGGGAAGGTAGACGATCAGTTCGCGGCCCCCTCGCATGTCCATC
>DATJFU010000171.1:0-2759 GCA_035495495.1 Bdellovibrionota bacterium | reverse complement strand
GATGACTTCAGGATGAGGCCATCTCACGCCGTGCGCAAGGTCAGACTCTTGACGGCCGGCTCAAAGGAGACCGTCACGGCGAAGGAGCGCGCTCGGATCCGGCTCACGGCCGCGGAAGCGCTTATAGAGCTCCATGGGGTGCTCCGAACCACCACGCGACAAAATCGTGTCCTTGAACTTGGTCGCGACGTCACGGTTGAAGACACCCTTTTCTTGAAAGAGCTCAAACGCGTCGGCTTCAAGCACCTCGGCCCACTTGTAGCTGTAGTAGCCCGCCGAGTACCCGCCGGCGAACACGTGCGAGAACCCGGGCGAAACGAGCGTGCCGTCGATGTGCTCAAACAGCGAGGTCGACCGCGTCGCCTGGGTTTCAAAAGCCTCCACGTCTCCGACGCGTGCCGGGTCCTGTGAGTGCCAGGCCATGTCGAGGTACCCGAAGTTGAGCTGGCGCAGACTCATGTACCCGGCCTGAAAGCGCGACGAATCCTTGATCTTCTGCACGAGGGCGGCGGGGATGGACTCCCCCGTCTGGTAGTGACGGGCAAAGAGATCCAAGCCCTCCTTCTCCTTCACCCAGTTCTCCATGATCTGCGAGGGCAGCTCGACAAAGTCCCAGTACACGTTGGTGCCCGCGAGGCTCCGGTAGTGGCACTTGGACAGCAGCGAGTGCAACGAGTGGCCAAACTCGTGAAACAGCGTGCGCACTTCGTCCAAGGTCAGAAGCGCGGGCTTGCCCGGAACGGGTTTGGTCATGTTGCACACGATGGAGACCAGGGGGCGCTGCACGGCGGTCTTGCCGCCGCTCACGGCGGCGAGGCCCTGCTCCCTGAAGTTGGTCATCCAGGCGCCGCCCCGCTTGGTGGGGCGGGGGTGGAAGTCGGCGTAGAAGAGGCCGACAAATCCGCCGCCGGCCTTATCGGTCACCTCAAAGACGCGCACCTCGGGATGGTACACGGGCAGATCGCGCCGCTCCTTGAATTCCAGACCGTACAGGCGGCGGGCGTGCTCGAACACGCCTTCGACGCATTTCTCGAGCGGAAAGTAGGGGCGGAGCTCCTCTTCGTCAAAAGAGTACTTCTCCTTCTTGAGGCGCTCGGACCAGAAGCCAAAGTCCCAGGGACGGATGTCCGCCTCGCCGCCGTCGCGCTTGGCGATGGCGCGGACTTCGTCGAGGTCCTTTTCCGCGGCCCGGCGCGAGGCTTGGAGAAGGCCGTCCAAGAACTTTTTCACCGTCGGCGCGTTCGAGGCCATGCGCTCCTCGAGCACGAACGCGGCGTGGGATTCGTAGCCCAGAAGCTGGGCCCGCTCGTGGCGGAGCTTTGCGGTCTCGAGAAGCACGGGCCGGTTGTCCCATTCACCCGATGAAGCCCGGGTGAGGTAGGCGCGCCAGAGCTTTTCTCTCAGGTCCCGGCGCTCGCTGAACTTCATGAAGGGGATGTAGCTGGGTGCATCGAGGGTGACCACGGCTTCGGCTTGGGTCTTGCCCTCGTCGCGCTTTTCTTTGGCGAGGGCGGCGGCCGCCTCTCGGGCGCTTTCTGGCAGGCCCTTGAGATCCGCCTCGCCGTTCAGGTCCATCACAAAGGCCTGACTCGAGTGAAGCAGGTGCTCGCTGAACTGCTGCGACAGAAACGCCAGCCGCTGGTCGATCTCCCGGAGGCGGGCCTTGCGGTCCTCTGGCAGAAGCGCGCCGTTGCGTTTGAAGTTGCGGTACACCTTTTCGAGGAGACGCTTCTGCTCGCCGTCCAGCTGGACCGTGCCCTTCTGGGACGACTCGTAGACCGCCTGGATCCGCGCAAAGAGCTTTGCGTCCAGAATCACGTCGTTCGAGAACTCGGCCAGCTTGGGCGAGACCTCCTTGCCCAGGGCCCGCATGGACTCGGTACCGTCGGTCTCGAGCAGGTTGAAGAAAATCTGGCTCGACTGGTCCAGGCCCGAGCTCGCGAGCTCGAGGGCCTCTAGCGTATTGGCGAAGTCGGGCTCCGCCGCCTGGTCCCGGATCGCGCCGATCGCCGACCTGGCCCGTTTCAGGGCCTCATCAAAGGCGGGGGCGTAAAGGTCCTCACGCAGGCGGTCAAAGGGGACCGCCCCATGATCCAGGTCAAAGGGTTCCAACAACCACTGAAACGAGCTCATGGAGGTACCCTAACACGAGGCGATCCAGTGCTCACCTGAAGCCGCTACGATCCAATGGCCCGGAAAACCGACGCCCAGCCGCCGCGCCACGGCCCTGACCTGGTCGGTCAACAGAAGGTCCGCCTGGGAGGGGACCAGGGCCCCCGACGGATGGTTATGAACAAGGACAAAGGCCTCGGGCCGCAGGGTCAGGATCCGGGCAAAAAGCTCTGCCGGGTCGACGTGCACGTGGGTTTTAGCCCCTTTTTCGACGACGCGGAGTTTGCCCCAGCGGCCCGACCGGTAGCGGGGAACGAATCCGAGCCACTCGTTGGGTTCACATCGGGCGGTCCATGGAATCCGGGCCAGCGCGCGTCGCATGCCTGCGCCGTTACAAAATCCGAACCAAATCCGAACACGGGGGACCTTGCAATCCAGGTGGGTCTGGATACGCTACTTGTGATGAGAACGAACAGCGCCCTGTTCCAGACCCTCTCCGCCCTCTTCCTTTTGATTTCCACCCCAGCTTTTTCAGAAGACCCCACGGCAACGGCCAAGTGCCGTCTCAAGGATTGGAGCGGCGTCGAGCAGACTGCCGCGACGGTGGTCCGGACCGTGGACGGGGATACGGCCCACGTGAAGGTGGA
>DATJFU010000170.1:0-2225 GCA_035495495.1 Bdellovibrionota bacterium | reverse complement strand
CTGAATACAAGCTCGGCCAGCGGGGGGAACCCGACCTTCTGGCCGTGAGCCTCACGAGCCACGACATCATCGGCCATGCCTTTGGTCCCAACAGCCAGGAGATCGAGGAGATCACCGTGCGCGAGGACCAGGTGGTCTCGGAACTCCTCAACTACATCAAATCCAAGGTGCCCGGGGGCCTGGCCGACGTGACGGTGGTTCTCACCGCGGATCACGGGGTGGCGCCCACGCCCGAGTGGCTCAAAGAGCACCATGGGCCCGGCGTGCGCATCGACGACGATGCCCTCACGGCAGCGCTCGAGAACGGGTTAGTCAAGAAGTTCGGTTCCGCCAAGGGCGGTAAGTGGGTCTCGAGCGCGGTGGACATGAGGTACTACCTCAACGGCGCCGGCGGAGCTCCCATCGAGGCCCTCGAAGAAGAGGGCAAGCGCATCCTGCGCGATCAGCCGGCGGTCCTTTTCGCCATCTCTCGCGCGGACTACGAGCAACGGCACCTGCCCGGCGGCATCATCGAGCGCCAGTTTCTCAAGACCTATCAGATCGGCCGGAGCGGCGATCTGATCGCGATCCCCAAGCCGTTTGCGATCACGGGCAGCGACACGACCACCCACTTCACGGGATTCAGCTATGACCGCACGGTGCCGGTGGTGCTGTACGGATCGTCCTTCAAACCCGGACGCTACTCGCAGCGGGCTGAGGTGGTCGACATCGCGCCTACCCTGACCTACATCCTCAATGTGCTGCCGCCGGCCCTCTCCGAGGGCCGGGTGCTCACCGAAGCGCTGAAGTAATCAGAAAAAGATCGTCGCGCCGAAGATAAACGACGTCGCGGGCTGAAATCCTTGGCTCGAGTGAAGCACGCGCGTGAGCGCGATGTCCACGGAGAGCTTGGGGGCGACCCAGGCCAGGCCGCTGGAGAGCCCTTCGGCCAAGCCGTAGAGAAACGGCTGGTAGGCGTTGCTGAACTGCCCAAGCCGCAGAAAAAAATCCGAGAAGACCGGGATTTCGATTCCCAGCTCATGCCCAAAGGTCTGGCCGTCCGGATTGTCCGGGATCCAGTGGGGGTCAAAGTAGATGATCAACATCTCCATGATGTTGGTCTTGGTCCCCAGGATGATCTCGCGGTGGGCGTTGCGCTGGGCGGACGCCTTGGACTTGAAGAGGTTGTCGATGATGAGCGCCGATTGGAGCCAGGTGGTCGGAAGCCAGGTGACCGAAAAAGTTCCATCACTGCCCTTGCTATGCTTGCCGTCCTTGCCCTGCATCCACAGCTTGTAGCCGATGCCCACGCCCAGGCGCTGCACCACGGACTTTGAGGCGCCCGCGGTCAGGAGGCCGCCCTCGTCCCGCTGCGTGTAACCGAGGCCCGCCTGAAACAGCGGCGCCGTGCCGTCCTGAACCGAGAGGTTGTAGATGCGGCCCGACGGCGACTGCATACCGGAGAACTTCTCAAAGTTGACGCCCAGGCTCCGCGCCGTCAGGTAAGGAATGAAGCTCGGATTGAGGTAGAGGGCGTCGTTGATGAAGGGCCCCGCGTGACCCGCGCCCCCAAGACCCGCCGTGCGTGGGGAGTGGAAGTCGGAAGCCCGAGAGGGACTCGCCGCAGCAATTAAGGTCAACGCCGCGACGAAAACCCAAGAAAATCGCATGGTCATCCGCCCAAAAAGGTACATTTCTTTGCTTCGAGTGTAAAGGCGAGTTAAGGCAAACTGAAACTCCAGGAGGCTGCGTCGCCCCATGAAGGCTCGAGTGAGAAAGGCCGTGATCCCCGCGGCCGGCATGGGTAGCCGGTTTCTGCCGGCCACCAAGGCCATCCCCAAAGAAATGATCCCCATCGTGGATGTGCCCATGATCCAGCTGATCGTGGAAGAAGCCGTCCGCGCGGGGATCGAGGACGTGGTCCTGGTGACCGCGCGCCACAAGGGATCCATCGAGAGCCACTTTGCGCCGCATCCCGAGATGGAAGAAATGCTCGACCAGCGCGGCAAGCACGACCTGGCCGACATCTCGCGGCGGCTGTCGCGCCTCTGCAACATCATTCCGGTCTTTCAGGACGACCCCAAGGGCCTCGGCCATGCCGTGCTCTGCGCCGCCGAGGCCGTGGGCAACGAGCCCTTTGCCGTGCTCCTGCCCGATGATCTGATCGATTCAGAGGTGCCATGCACCAAGCAGCTCGTTCGTATCTATGAAGAAAAGGGCGCCTCGGTCGTCGGCGTGATGGAGGT
>DATJFU010000169.1:0-2327 GCA_035495495.1 Bdellovibrionota bacterium | reverse complement strand
CCGGATCCCGACGGGGTCTGAACCCATGAGAAACTGGGCCTACTACCTTTACGGAGCCGACGGCACCACTCCCGCAGTGCGTGCGTCGGAACTCCGTTAAGCGGCCTTTCTGTATTCCTGGGCGCGCAGCCCGTAGCGGCGGAGCAGTCTCAGAAAGTTGCTGCGATCCAAGCGGGCCTCACGTGCCGCGGCCGACACGTTGCCGTTATGGCGCCGTAGAGCCGTGAGCAGGTACTCACGCTCAAACTGATCCGACCACTGCTTCTTGAGGGCCATGTAGCCGCCGGGACCGTCCGCAGGCTGAAAGGGCGAAGCCACGACCTCGAGTTTGGCGCCGCCTTCGGCCCGAGCACTACCCGTACCGGCCGGCACGGAAAGCACGCGACCCGTCACCTTGCCCGCCCCCTGCCAAACCAGGGAGGTGCGCTCGATGACGTTCAGAAGCTCGCGGACGTTGCCCGGCCAGCCGTAGCCTTCTAGCGCCTGCTCGGCGTCGGGGGTGAACCCTTCAAAGGTCTTGCCCCTGGCGCGAAAGGCCCTTTCTGCGAACTGCGTGGCCATGGGGATAATGTCATCCGACCGCTCGCGCAGTGAGGGCACGTCGATCACCACGCGGCCAAGCCGGTGGTAGAGGTCGTCGCGGAACTTGCCTTCTTTGACCCGGGCCTGGAGGTCGCGGTTCGTCGCGGCCACGACCCGCACGTCGCAGGCGATGTCCGAGGTTCCACCCACCCGGCGGAAGGTCTTCTCTTGCACGACGCGCAGGAGCTTGGCCTGGAGCTTGACGTCCATCTCACCGATCTCGTCCAAGAACAGGGTTCCACCCTTGGCGATCTCAAAGAGGCCGCGCTTTTGAGCCGTGGCGCCCGTAAAGGAGCCGCGCTCGTGGCCAAAAAGCTCGGAGTCGAGCAGCTGCTCCGAGAAGTTGGCGCAGTTCACGGCCACCCATGGACCCTTGGCCCGGCGCGAGCCGGTATGGATCATGCGGGCCACGCCCTCTTTGCCGGTGCCGCTCTCGCCCTGCACCAGGACCGACGGCTCCTCGGCGTCGGCGCGCAGAGCCTCGCGGCGAAGCACGGTCAGCCACTCGTTGGTCTTGGCCATGGCGGGCGACTTGGAAACGTACCAGACTCGATCTTCCGAGCGGCCTTCGAGGCGCTCGACCCGGGCCTCGAGGCGATTGACCAGATCGCGGTTCTCGGTTTCGAGCGCGGCCTCTTTGAGGCAGCGGCGCACCGAGTGCGAGAGCTCGTCCATGTCAAAGGGCTTTTCGAGGTAGTCCGAGGCGCCTTCACGCAGGGCGCGCACGGCCACGTCCTTTTCGCCGTGACCGGTGATCACGACGACGCGGCAAGCGTGGTTCTTTTCGCGGGCCCATTTCATGAGCTCAAAGCCGTCCTTACCCGGCATCTTGAGATCGGTGACCATCACGGCCACCGGAGCCCCCGTCGCGAACTCGCGCTCGGCCTCGGCGGCCCCGCTGCAAGCGACCACGTCGTGGCCGTCGCGTTCGAGCCTAGCCTTCAGGAGCTTCCGGATGGTTTCCTCGTCGTCGACCACCAGTACCCTGTTTTTCATGTTCGTCTCCCTCTCCTTATATGGGTTGCTCAACCCAGTTCCCTAAAATCCCGGGGCACCCGCACCGTGAAGGTGCTGCCTTGCCCCAACCTGCTCTCGACCAAAATCGATCCATGGATCTTGCTCACGATCCCGTAGCTGAGGCTGAGCCCCAGCCCCATGCCCCTACCCACTTCCTTGGTGGTAAAAAACGGATTAAACGCCTTGCCCTTGATCACGTCGTCCATGCCGACGCCGTCGTCCTGAACCGCCACGTCCACGAAACCATCTCGCTTGCGGGTGCGGATGACGATCGTGCCCTTGCCCCGGCCGGTCGCCTCGATCGCGTCGCGCGCGTTGGCGACGAGGTTGATGAACACCTGCTCCAGCTGCAGCGGGTTTGCGTAAACCTGGGGCACGTCACTGGCAAAATCCCGCACGACCTCGATCCCCCGGGAGGCGAGCTGCCGGGAGAGCATCTTGAGCGCTTCTTCGACCGCGTCCTGCACGCCGGCCATCACGTGCTCCTCGGTGCTCTTGCGGGTAAAGGTGCGGAGATACCCGATGATCTTGGACATCTTGTCGACGTTGGAGATGACTTCGCGAAACCAGGCCGCCGCTTCTTCGCGGGTCTTGCCGTGGATCTCGGGCATCACCATCGTCTGCAGTTCTTGGGCGTAACCGCGGATCCCCATGAGGGGTTGATTGAGCTCGTGGGCGATGCCGGCCGCCAGCTCGCCCAAGGCCGCCATCTTGCCGGCCTGGACCAA
>DATJFU010000168.1:0-2936 GCA_035495495.1 Bdellovibrionota bacterium | reverse complement strand
CCAACGTGAACGGGTCTCCCCCCTCAGGCTCCGCCGCCCAATACGGCCTGCTTCTGGTCAGTGGAACCCAGGTCCACGTTCACGGATCCACAGCCATCAACGCCAGCTACTTTGGCGTCCGGCTTCAGGGCGTGACGTCGTGTACGGTCACTAACTCCGACGTCGCCACGAACAGCACGGCCATCGGCGTCGCGGGATTCTCGAGCGAGGATGCCTCGGGCTGCCTCTACGACAGCCTTCGCGCCTCAGGAAACAACGGCGACGGCTTTGATCTTTATTCGACGAGCCGCGCGGCCAACTTCTACCACCGCCTGAACGCCTCGAACAACACGATGGGCTCCGGCATCCACCTCGGACCCTCGCAGGTGGGCGACATCCTGACGAACTTCGTGGCCTCCGGTAACAGCGCCAGCGGGGTCTACCTCGACGGCGCGGGACAGCTCGGGATGCAGGACCTCATGGGGGGCACCACCAACGACAACGCCGGAAACGGGATCACGGTCGACAGCGCGAATCTGGCGACCCTGGTATCCATCGTGTCGTCCAACAACGGCGGCGACGGCATCTACGCAACGGCCTCGGATACTGACACTTTCTACAACATCGCCGCCACCGATAACGCCAGCTGGGACGTGGACTTCAACAACGTGAACGCGGCCAGCCTCGGGGGGATCCTCATGGTGGGTACCTCGGGCACTCCCTGCCATGTGAGCGGAATCCCCCTCGTCGGCTCCCTGGTGGACGGAACCTGCACCACGTCCGGAACCGACGGGTCCAGCAGCTACTCCGGCATCTCGAGTTACGCCGTCCTGAGACCGGGCCGCTCGCTGCATGACTCCTTCAAGGGCAGGGTGGGTACGGACGACGGCGTGAACCTCTCGGACAGCTCGGGCGCCCAATCCTTCTCGGCCGTCTCGGACTGGCTCGGTTTCTCGAGCTTCTTCAGGGGATGGGGACTCAATACCGCCGGAAGCACCTGGCGGGACGTCACCACCATGGGCGCGTGCACCAGTGGAACCTGCCGGATCTGGGACTGGGCCCTGAGCGCAGCGACGGGCAACCCCCTCGTGGGCACCGTACTCGATGGCGTCTCCCAGGAGGATTTCTTTCCCTCTTCCGCGTGCCCCGGCTCGGCCAATGGGGCCTTTGGTCTCACGGACGGCGGAAGCATGGCCACGTTTCAGCCCCACGCCATCGAGTGGGTGGGCGACTTTGATCACAACCCGAACGGAAACCAGAACGGTCTTTGCGAAACAGGCGAAACCTGCATCTGGGATCCCAACTTCGGCGCGTTTCCGGGCGAAGGCAGCTTTGCAGGCCGCACCTGCGGCTTCTCGGGAGGCACGATCACTGGGGTCGAGATGCACGGGTTTCCGCGTGTCGCCCGAATGGACCAGATTCCCATGGACCCACAGATCTCCGCTGATGATGACGATCACCTGGTCATCAAGACCGGCACCTCCGTCCGCAACACGCGCGCCACGGAGGTGGGCTGCCACACCACCGGCAAATGGTATTGGGAGGCGACCATCGCTCCCGGCACCAACCTGACCGGCCTTTACATTGGTGTCGGTGATCTGACCATGCCCCTCACGGTCACGTCCCTGGGCGGCACGGCCAGTAGCTTCGGCTTTGAACTCGGCACGGGCACTCTTTACAACGGCGGCGTAGCGCTCTGGACCAATTCGACCACTTATAGCGCGGGACAGACAGTCGGCATCGCGCTCGATGCCACATCGAAACAGATCTGGTTCACCAATGGTTCGGGCGCCTGGGTTGACGGGATCGAGCCCGAGCACACCACCAAGCCCACGACCCCCGCGGCTTCGTCCATGGGCGCGGGACCGTTCTGTCCCATGGCGGGTTTTCAGAACCCCGGCGGACTGGACTTCAACCTGGGTCAGAAGGGCTTCAAGTACCGCGTGCCCGCCGGGTTCAACCCTGGCTATACCTACAACTGATCAGCTTCCGTTGATGAGACCTGGCCGTTCAGTGGTCCGCGCAGCAGCGCGTGCCTTGTTGATAGAACAGGTGGTCCTCGCTGTGAATGATCGTCGACGGCCGGCAGCGGGCCCGCACGGGTCCCCAATAGCCGCCCTTGAGCGTGCCCTGATAGTGCCCGCCCGAGATCCGTGTATGGGTCCACTCGTCGATGTTGCCGGTCAGATCGTAGACGCCAAAGGGAGACACACAGTCCGCGCGGCTGCCACTGGGTTCGCCCAACCAGAGCCGGTCGAGTTCGGTGACGCATGCCATCGACGTGCGGTGGGCAAAAGCCTCGCCGTGGTAGGCCTTCCACCCCGTGTCGGCGTTGCACTTGGCCGGATCCCTCACGTAGCCATAGGGGTAGGGCAAACCCTCTTCGCCCTCGCACGCAAAGGTCCACTCCTCGTCCGAGCAGAGCCGCTTGTGCTGGGCCTGACAGAGGTCCCGAGCCTCGTAGTAGGTCATGAGGATCCACGGATTCTGCTCGCGCACGTCGGGGTATTCAAACTTGTCGATGCAAAAGGCCATCGCCTTTTTGTGGATGGCCGAGGTCTTGGCGTGCCACTTGGTGGAATTAAAAACTCCGCACCTTTGCGGAAAGTCCGTGTTGATCCAGTGATCGCAGACCTGATCTTGCAGGGACTCAATGGGCCCCTGAAGCATGTTGCCCTCGACCCTCACCATGCCAGGAAGCGAACATCCGGGGCCCGGAGGCTCGGGGGTCGCGGTGTCCGTGTCGGGGTCCGTGCGCTTCTGCCAATGTTTGAGGGCTTGCAGGGACCAGCGATCCATCGGTGACTGGGAGGCCGGACGGCGCGGCTTGACCTCGCCCGCCGACGCCACGGTCACCGTCAAAAAAAGGGCGAGGATCGGAACCAGGGTCCGCATGTCTACCTTTCGGCAGGCTAGGCGCGGTTCAGAACGTAGAGGAGAGTTTTTTCGGGGTACTG
>DATJFU010000167.1:0-3292 GCA_035495495.1 Bdellovibrionota bacterium | reverse complement strand
CTCCCGGTCCGCCGTGAGCTCAAGCAGGTCGGCACTCCGTTTCCGGGCGTTCTGTACGCAGGACTCATGATGGATACGACCACTCACGAGATCCGCGTGCTCGAGTTCAATGCCCGCTTCGGTGACCCCGAGACCCAGGTGCTCCTGCCGCGGTTGCAGGGTGATCTCTATTCTTGGTGCGAGGCCTGCGCCAAGGGCGACCTCACGGCGCTGCCGGACGTGGTGCCCTTTAGCGAGGATTTTGCCGTCGTGGTCGTGGGCGCGGCCTCGGGTTACCCGGACCGGCCCGAGAAGGGGCAACTCATCTCCGGCCCCTTGGGTGACGGCGCGGTCGAGGATCCCGATCTTCAATATTTCGCGGCGGGGCTCAAGGCCTCGGGTAACGGGCATGAGCCCGGACGCCCCGGCCTCGTCACGGGCGGCGGCCGCGTGTTCGGCGCGCTCGGGCGCGGGCCCAGCCTCGACGCGGCGGCGAGAAAGGCCTACGCCAACCTCCGGCGTGTCGAGTTTCGCGGCATGCAGTTCAGAACGGACATCGGGCGATGAGGGGCGCCGGACAAGAGGGCGCGCCCCGCGTGCCCGGCGGAGAGACCGCGGCGGTCCTCGCCTCCGGCAGGGGCAGCAACTTTGAGGCGATCCTGGCGGCCATCCGGTCCGGAGGACTCTCGGCCCGCATCACCCACGTCGTCTCCGACCAGCCCTCCGCCCCCGTCCTCGACAAGGCCAAGGCGGCGGGGCTCACCGCCGTCTGCGTCCCCGTGCCCGCGGGCGAGGGGAGCGCGGCAGAGCGGCGGGATCGTCATGAGCAGGCCCTCCTCGAAGCGCTGGGTCCGGAGCCGCCCAAGTGGCTGGTGCTCGCGGGCTATCTCCGCATCTTGGGACCCCGTCTCCTCAAGGCCTATCGGGACGCCGCGGGCTTTCAGCGCATCGTCAACGTCCATCCGTCGCTTTTGCCCGCGTTTCCGGGCCTCGAGAGCTATCGCCGCGCTTGGGAGCACGGGTGCTCGGTCGCGGGGGTGACCGTTCACCTCGTCTCGGCGGACCTGGACTCGGGCCCCATCTGCGCTCAAGAGGCTTTTTCGATCCATGACTGCAAGGACGCCACCGAGGTCGAGCAGCGGGGGCTCGCGGTCGAGCACCGCCTGTATCCGTCGACGCTTCAATGGCTCCTGAACGGACCCATCAAAGTGCTCGAACGCCCCGAAGGAGGTCGCTGTGTTCGTCCGGCTTGAAGTGGCCATGCGACCCGAGTTCGTGGATCCGGGGGCGTCCGGGCTGCTCCGTCGCATCGAGCTCGCGCACCCCGAGGTGCGCCGTCTCATCCGGTGGGCGCGGCTTATCGAAGTTTACTGGCTCGAGCTCGACAACGCCCGCGAAGAAGTGATCCAGGCCATGACCGAGATCTTTCATGATCCCGTGCTCAAGTGGCTGTTCACGGGCGATCTGATTCCATCCGCCGCCGACAAGCATGGTGGAATGGCCGACCTCATGTCGGCCTCGCCCTCGTTGCCGGGCACGTTCTGGGCGCTCGAGCGCCGGTACCGTCCCGGCGTGACGGACAACGTGGCGCGCACGCTCACCGAGGCGTTGAAGATCGTGCTGGGGCCCCGCGCGGGGCAGGTGAGGGCGTCGAGCGGCGCACTGCTGCTGCTCGAGAGCCCGCAGATGAGCGAGGACACGCTGGCCCTCATCGCCCGCGACGTATTCTGCAACGAGCTCATCGAGTCATGGACCGTGATGACCGGGGATGAGCTGCGGCGAAACAGCCGATTCCACCCCGACCAGGTCCAACGGCAGTTGCCTAAGGTCATGCTCAAGGGCGACCGGACGGTCGAGCCCGTGAAGCTCGACGGCTTGGATCGGCCCCAGCTCGAGGAGATGAGCAAGAAGCGTCTCTGGGCACTGACGGGCCAGGAAATGGAGGCCGTGCGGGCCCATTTCGCCAAGCCCGAGACGCAGGCGGCGCGCGAGAAGCGCGGGCTCAAGGCCATCACGGACGTCGAGATGGAAGTGATCGCCCAGACTTGGAGCGAGCATTGCAAGCACAAGATCTTTCAATCCCGGATCAAGTACCGCGATCTCACCGGCGACAAACAGACCTCGATCCCGTCGGAGATCCACAGCCTCTTCAAGGCGACGATCTCCGGGACCACCGCCGAGATCGCGCGCCCCTGGCTGATCTCGGTCTTCAAGGACAACGCGGGGATGGTGGCCATCGACGATGAGCACGCCCTCTGCATCAAGGTGGAGACTCACAACTCGCCGTCCGCCCTGGATCCCTACGGCGGCGCCCTCACGGGCATCGTGGGCGTGAACCGCGACATCCTGGGCTGCGGCCTGGGCGCCAAGCCGATCTTCAATACCGACGTGTTCTGCCTGGCCGTCCCGGATTATCTGCAAACCCTGCCCGACCGCCTCCTTCACCCCCGCCGGATCCTGGACGGGGTGAGGCGCGGGGTCGAGCACGGTGGAAACAAGAGCGGCATCCCCACGGTCAACGGCGCCCTCGTGTTTGACCAGCGGTTCTTGGGCAAGCCCCTCGTGTTCTGCGGAACCGGTGGCATCATTCCCCGACAGATCGAGGGCGTGCCCACCCACGTCAAAGAGATCCAGGTGGGCGACCGCATCTGCATGGTCGGCGGCCGCATCGGTAAGGACGGCATCCACGGCGCGACGTTCTCGTCGCTGGCCCTCGACGAGCACTCTCCGGTTTCGGCGGTCCAGCTCGGGGATCCCATCACGCAGAAGCGCACGGCGGATTTTCTGCTCGAAGCGCGTGACCGGCTGCTATTCCGTACCCTGACCGACAACGGCGCGGGCGGACTTTCGTCTTCGATCGGCGAGCTCGCGACCCTGAGCGGCGGCGCCAAAATGGACGTCTCGCAGGCCAAGGTCAAGTACCCCGGCCTCAAGCCTTTTGAGCTCGTCGTGAGCGAGTCGCAGGAGCGCATGTCCATCGCGGTTCCGCCCGAGAAGATGCAGGCGTTCTTGCGCCTGGCCGATGCCCGCGGCGTCGAGGTGAGTGTGCTCGGTGAGTTCACGGACTCGGGCTTCTTTGAAATCTACAACGGCACCGAATGCGTCGCGGCCCTGGATCTGGAATTCTTGCACGAGGGCGTGCCCAAGATGGAGATCGAGGCCGAGTGGGCCGGGTCTCCCCAGCCGCCGGGTCAGGTCGAGACGGCCTTTGATCGCGAGGCGGGCGCGACGCTCCTGCAGCTGCTCTCGCGGCCCAACGTGGCCTCCAAGGAGTGGATGATCCGCCAGTATGACCACGAGGTGCAGGGCGCCT
>DATJFU010000166.1:0-3292 GCA_035495495.1 Bdellovibrionota bacterium | reverse complement strand
CGAGCCCCTCGTGTCCAAACAGTGGTTTGTCAAAATCGAGCCCCTCGCCAAGCCCGCGATCGCGGCGGTGGAGACCGGCAAGATCACGTTCACGCCCAAAATGTGGGAAAAAACCTACTTCGAGTGGATGTACAACATCCGCGACTGGTGCATCTCGCGCCAGCTCTGGTGGGGCCACCGCATCCCGGCCTGGTACTGCGGTAGCTGCCAGGAGATCACGGTCACGGCCGAAGCGCCCGCCAAGTGCTCGCACTGCGGCGCCGCCCAGGACCAGCTACGCCAGGACGAGGATGTGCTCGACACCTGGTTCAGCTCGGGCCTCTGGCCCTTTGGCACGCTCGGCTGGCCGGACAAGACGAACCAGCTCAAGACCTTTTACCCCGGCGCGATCCTCGAGACGGGCTTTGACATCATCTTTTTCTGGGTCGCCCGGATGATCATGATGGGCATGCACTTCATGAAGGACGTGCCGTTTCACAAGGTCTACCTGCACGCGATGGTGCGGGACGAGCACGGTGAGAAGATGTCCAAGATGAAGGGCAACGTCATCGATCCCCTCGTCGTGATCGACGAGCATGGGGCCGATGCCCTGCGCTTTACCCTGCTCGCGATGGCGGGCCAGGGCCGCGACGTCAAGCTGTCGCTGGATCGGGTCGCCGGCTACCGGGCGTTCTGTAACAAGCTCTGGAACGCGGTGAAGTACTTTCACCACCAGATGGCCCAGGGCGATGGCGCCATCCCGGAGCCTTCTGAGGGCGCCGAGAAGTGGCTCATCAAGAACAAGGTGGGCCTGCTCCCGGCCAACCGGTGGATTCTCTCCCGGCTGCAGTCGGTCACAACGACCGTCGAGAAGGGGCTCGAAGAGTTTAGGCTCAACGACTCCGCGCAGGCCCTCTACGAGTTCACGTGGCACGAGTTCTGCGACTGGTACATCGAGTTCACCAAGCAGCCCATGAAGGAGGGCGGCGACGCCCGCCGGCAGACCCTCGTGACCGTGCACTACGTGCTCGAGCGCCTGCTGCGGCTCCTGCATCCGCTCGTGCCCTTCGTGACCGAGGAGCTCTGGCTGTCCCTGCCCTGGCGCAAAGCCGCGAACTCGCCCGCGCGCGAGCGCGACGGCAAGGCGCCGGTCATGAGCCTCATGTTTCAGCCGTTTCCGCAGGCGGCGGCGCAGTTCAACAACCCCGAGGCCGAGAAGACGATTCAGGCCCTCAAGAACGTCATCGAGGCGCTCCGCAACTTCCGCGGGGAGAACCGGATTCCACCCAGCAAAGAATTTGCGGTGCTTTATTCTTCGCCACGGGCAGCGACGGACACGTTCGTGGCCCTGCACCGGTCCGACATCATGGCGATGTCGCGCCTGAGCGGGCTCGATGTGCTGCCCTCAAGCGCGCCGGCCGCTGGGGGGCGCACGGCGGTGATCCCGGTGAGCAATCCCGTGCTCGAGCTGCGCGTGGATCTCTCGGGGCTGGTCGACGTCGAAGAAGAGGCCAAGCGCCTCCGCAAGGAGATCGAGCGCGTCCAGGGCGACCTGAGCTTTGTTCAGAAAAAGCTCGGGAGCGAGTCCTTTGTCGCCAAAGCGCCCAAGGAGCTCGTGGCCAAGGAGCGCGCCCGCGAGGCGGAGTTCAAGACCAAGCTCGCCGAGCTCCAGGCCGCCCTCGGTCGCCTGAGCGGTTAGGCGGGGGCCCGCCAAACTGAACGGAGTGTTCACTTGAGATCCGCCAAAAGGGCAAGGCCGAGGCGAAGTGAACGCGGCGTTCACTTCGCCAAGCTCATGCTGGTCGGGCCGTCGATGGCCCGCGCCGAGGTCCGCGCCCTGCGCGCGCGGCTCGGCGGAGCCGACTTCGTCGTGGCGGTGGACGGTGGGCTCGACCACTGCCTCAAGGCCGGATGGTTTCCCGACGTGGCCGTGGGCGATTGGGACAGCCTCAAGAACCGCTCAGCCCTCAGGCACCTGCGCCAGGCCCTTGGGGTGGGCGCGGTCGTCACGCTTTCGCGCGACAAGGACAGGAGCGACCTGCATCACGCCCTCCGGGCCGCGGCCAAGCTGCTCGGCCGGGGCCCAGCGAGTACGATTGATCTCATGGGATTTGGCGGTGGCCGACCGGATCACCTGCTCGCGGGTCTCATCGAGGTCGGCGACTTTGCCGCCCGCGCGCCCAGAAACGTCTCGTCCATCACCTGGGACGACGGGGATGCGCGCTACCATTTTCTTTCGGCGCGGCTCCCGCGGTCCGAGCTCGCCCTTCGCAAGGGGCAGACGGTCTCGGTGTTTGCCTGGCATTCGACCGTGCGGGGGTTGACCCTCACTGGCTTCGCATATCCTCTGCGCCGAGCCACCCTCACGCCGTCATCGGGGGGGCTCAGCAATCGGGCCACGAAGACGCGATGCGTGATTAGCCTCGAGTCAGGCCGCTTGCTGGTGGTCTTGCCCCGCCGTCTGAACTATTCTTAACGAATTGTGGCCCCGACCTCCCGCGAGCAGCCCGTCAACCGGAGTACCGGGAGCCACCCGGCCATCCGCTTTACGCAGCTCCCGATCACCCGCGGGCCCCTCCATGAGCTGAACGCCGCGCTCCCGTCCATCTTAGAGGACGTGGTCAACCGCACGGTCGCCGAGCAGGGGGGCGACGCCGCCGAGTGGGCCGTGAGCGAGGCCCTCTACCAGGAGCGGGCAAGGCTCCGGCGCAGCAAGTTTTCTCCTTTTACCGAGCACCGCAGACGTGGCGACCGGAGGCTTTGGGCCGAGGTGCAATCCGGCCTCCGCAAGAGCACGGTGGAGGTCAACCGCGAGCTTCTACTCCGCAAGGTGGCCGCGCACTACGCCAACGAGGTCGCCGGGCACTTCAACGAGCGGGTGTACTGGATGGCCACGCGGGCGGTGCCGTGGGGATTCAACTGGTTACTCAACGCCGCGAGCGTACAGAAGTTTCTGCCCTGGGGCATGTCCCAGGCGCTCGAGTCCCGTCTGCGCATCGTGGGCCATATTCCGCAGGTCCGTAAGCTCGCCGAAAAAGGCACGATCCTTCTGGTCCCCACGCACCAGAGCAACATCGACAGCCTGCTCATCGGCTACGTGATTTACCTCATGGGCCTGCCGCCCTTTGCCTACGGCGCCGGCCTCAACCTGTTCTCGAATCCGGTGCTCAATTTCTTCATGAGCAACCTGGGCGCCTACACGGTCGACCGGCAGAAGAACAACCAGATCTACAAGAACCTGCTCAAGCACTACAGCACGCGCATCCTTGAAGAGGGCATCCACTCGATCTTCTTTCCGGGCGGTGGAAGAAGC
>DATJFU010000165.1:0-3806 GCA_035495495.1 Bdellovibrionota bacterium | reverse complement strand
GCGATCGCGCACTACGACGTCGGGAGCTCCCGCTGCACCTTGGGCGACAATGAGGCCCATAACGACGGGTACGATGGAGAGTGCGGCGGGTTCTTCAAGGCCAACGTCAGCTACCGGGAGTTCAAGGGAACCCAAGGAACCCATTGGATGGCGGGGGCGCTCTTTCAGGGCGCCCAGATGGACCGAACGAATTTCTATGCGCTCAGTCTGGTCGGGGCGAACTTCTTTGATTCGTCCGGCAAGCTGACGAACTTTCAAGAGGCCCGCCTGACCAGCGCGACCTTTCAAGAAGCCCATCTCATTCGGCCCAATTTTTACGCGGCCGATGCCCTGGGTGCCCAGTTCTACCACTCGAGTTTTGTGCGCCCGAACTTTCAGGGGGCCAATCTGTTCCGCGCCAAGGCCAACCAGGTCCGCTGGCTGGGCGCCAACCTCTATGAGTCCAAGGTGGACATGGTGAGCTTCTACGGATCCGACCTGCGCGGCTCCAATCTGCAGTTCGCGTCTTGCGCCGATGTGGATCTGCGAAGCACCCAGCTGCAGGGTGCGAGCCTCGGATGCGACGGCGAGAACCTCGAGACCCTCCTCAGGGCGGGCCACCTTCAGGGTGCCAAGTTCGACGACAAGACGATCATGCCCTGGTCCCGGGCCACGGCCGAGAGCTACGGCATGATCTACAAGCCCGGCATGGACGTGAGCACCCTGCCTGCCCTCACCGAAGCCGACCAGATGGAACGCTTTGACGGCCCCCTGCTCCCCGTCGACATGGGACTGGGACACGGTCACGGACACGCCGCCCGGGCCAATTAGCCAAGATTCCGTAACATCTCAGGACTTTGCGCCAGGTTGCCGATACGTGCGTCATGGATCGCCGCCGGCTGCTGGTGAACCGCCGATTTCAGCTCATCTTTCTGGCCTTTATGTGCGGCTCGGCCCTGGGCTCCTGCGCGGTTTTTTACCTCGGGATGGCCTATCTCTACACCGGCGTCGGAGGACCCATCCCCCTCGCCGACCTGAACGGGGTCATGGCTTGGGCCGCGATTTTTATCCTCTGTGGAATGCTGGTGGCCGGCCTCGCTTTTTCGGCGCGAGTCTCACGCTCGATGGAACGCGTCGCCCGGCACATGCGCGCGGTGGCCGAGGGCAAGACCCACGCGGAACTCAGCCCCCGCCGCGGAGACTTCTTTCCGGAGGTCACCGAGGCGATCAACGCACATCTGCGCAACTCGCGCCCGCAGGTGATCCATCGCCAAGCTCCGGCGCAAGGTCCTGCTCGGCGAGCGAACCGTAAGGCCGCGTAAGCCGCCGCAAAGCCTAGTTAGCCCCATCCTTGCGGCGATTTCTCGAAAAGACGTATTCGGAGCGGCCGAATTTGAGCTTCTGGCCCACCCTGATCTCGGCACGTCCTGTGATGGGCATGCCGTCGATCTGAACCCCGGCGCCGGTCGGCACCTGAAGGTAGTACTTGCCCTTGCTGTCCACCGAGACGTCGACCTTGGTTCCGGCCACGGTGATCTGGATGTCGCTCGCTTTGCCGACCCCCATGAGCCGCTGCATGGTTCCCGCGCGAAACGACTCGAGGCGGATCCGGCTCGGTGCGCGGGCGGGGTCCGCGCCCGGTTGCATGGGCACAAAGCTCACTCCCCGGAGCCGCGGAAGAACGACAAACGTCCAGAGGCCGAGGACGAGGACCCCGAGCAGACTTAGAAAAAGGGGCAGCTTCCATAGGATCGGCATGTCCATGAAGCCTTCGGCCCTGCGGAGAGCCTCGCGACCCACGACGACGCCGCTGCCCGTCTTGTCGAGAAACGTGCGAAGAGCCGGCTCACTCTCGGCGAGCTCGACGTAGTAGATGAACCAGGATTCGCCCTTCTTGTAGTCCTTGTAGTACTTGCCGACGAGGCCGTCGAAGTCCTGAATTCCACCCTGGGCTTTTCGCTCCGGGGGCGGATCATGCCGACCGTCGGTGTACAGCACCACGGCGGTATGGCTGCCGGGCTGGGATTTTTGGAGGCGGGCCACGTAATCGAGCGAGGCGTCCATGGCACCCACGAGGTCGGTCCACTTGCCGCGGGCGTCGAGTGCATCGATGGTCTGCGCGAGCTCGGCCCGGTCCTTGATGGGGTCCTCGATCACCCGATCGGTGATCACCCGGGGATCGGCGTCAAACGTGACGAGGTAGACGCGGTCGCCCGGGCCGTAGTTTTGGAGGATTTTCTTCATGGACGCCTTGGTGTCGTCCATGAGGCCGCCGTGCCGCATGCTCCCCGAGGTGTCCACGAGAAACACGATGTTTCGGTGCTCTTTGCAGCCGGTCAGGCCCGCCGCCAAGGCAACCGCTGCCCATCCGAGTGCCAGAGTCTGCCGCGCTCTCCCAAAACCCGACCGTTCCATGTACCTTTGAGTGTAGCGCGCCCCTGCGCCCCATGCTAGACCCGTGAGAAGTTGAAAGGACCTCCCATGATCGCCTCAGGCAAAGTCGCCTCCCTCGTCTACACCCTCAAGAACTCCTCCGGCGAAGTGCTGGACCAGGCCGATCGCACGGAGCCTTTTGTCTATCTCCACGGCTCACACCAGATCGTTCCGGGGTTGGAATCGGCCCTTCAGGGCCTCAAGCCCGGCGACAAGAAGAAGGTGACCGTCCCGCCGTCCGAGGGCTACGGCGAGGTGAACCCCGACCTGAAGCTCGAGGTCAGCCGCACCAAGTTTCCGGCGGATGCGCAAATCGAGCCCGGAATGCTCTTTCAGACCGACACGGCCGACGGCGAGATGATCTTCTTGGTGGACAGCATCAAGGGCGACGTCGTCGTCATCGACGGCAACCATCCCCTCGCCGGCCAGACGTTGCACTTTGACGTCGAAGTGATCGAAGTGCGCGACGCCACCGCCGATGAAAAGGCCCACGGACACGCCCACGGCGCCCATGGGCACGACCACGATCACGGCGACGACGACGACGACGAAGAGTGATCGAAAGGGGAAGGGCGCGTAAGCCTCCCGGCAGAGCAGAGGGCGTGTCCCTTTTGACCTTGGAGCGCGTACGGGGGCTGTCCAGTCCTTGGACAAGACCACCCTCCTTGTCTTAATTAAGTCACTGACTTTACAGCATTCTTCTTGGTATGGGCATTGCTCTATAGATGGGCAGTGAAACACCGTTTTTTCATGATGGTCCTGGTTCTCGTGACGGCCGTTCAAGCTCGGCCCGGTCACGCTGAACCGTCGACCCTGAGCGCGGATGCCTGCGCCGCGCACCTGCCTCCGATCTCGCACGCGCCCGCCGGTATTCGCGACATCTACCAGCGCTGGGTCCATGACATCTGCGAGGGCGATATCGCCCAGCAGGCGGCTTGGCAGAGCTGCACCCTGAACCACCTGAGCCCGTCGATGGCCGTGAACCTCCAAACCCTCGCGGACTCCTCAAATGGCTGTAACCCCGAGCGCGTGGCCTGCACCCAGCGCATGTCCCCGGGCCTCGGCGGCCTGTCCAAGGACAACCGCACCAAGATCATTGACATGTGCGTGGGCAACGAGCTCTCGGACACCGAAGTCGCGTGCATGACCCGCACCGCGCATAACCCGCAGTTCATGTCCGAACCCGGATCCCTGTTCGGTTTCTGCCTCGACGGCGCGCAATCCTGCCTCGACGGCGCCCTCGCCCAGGTGGGTGGAAAATCCAAGGCCTCGGTCGCCCTCAAGATCGCGGCTTCGACGATGTGCCGTTTCATCGGCAACGGCGACGCGACCCCTGGATCGGTGGCCTGCGTGGCCGACGTCCTGGCCTGGAAGCCCAAGGACACCCGCACGGC
>DATJFU010000164.1:0-14761 GCA_035495495.1 Bdellovibrionota bacterium | reverse complement strand
CGCGGCGGTCAAAGTCAGAACGCACGGCCCGAACCTTCACGGCATCACCGATCTTGATGACCTTCTTTTTCCGGATGCCGTAGAAAATCAGACGGTCAGGGTTAAACTCCCAGCGGTCGCCCGGCAGGGTGTCCTTGGGCAGGACCCCCTCGATCCAGGGATCCTTTCCGTCGTGGCCGATCTGGACATAGAGGCCCCGCTCCGTCATTCCACGGACGAGCCCGGCAAATTCTTCCCCAAGGCGGCGCGCCATGAGCCGCACTTCTTTGATCTTGTTGGCCGACCCCTCGGCGCGGTCGGCGAGGCGCTCGCGGTAGCTGCAATGGACGGCGGCTGCGTGGAGGTCGCGGTTCATCTTCTTGCGATCTTGCGCGGAGGCAAAGTCGCGGTCGCCGCGGGTGAGGAGCATGCGGAGCTGACGGTGCACGACCAGATCGGGGTACCGCCGGATCGGACTCGTGAAGTGCGTATAGGCCTGCGAGCCCAGCCCGTAGTGGATGCCGTGGCTCGCGCTGTAGATCGCTTGGCGCATGGACCGGAGCAGCGACATGTGGAGCAGGGGTTTGGCCGCGTGGTCCTCGATTCTCTTGACGATGTCCGAGATCACGCGCGGGTCGCGCAGGCTCTTGGGCGCGGGCACCGTGAACCCCACCGCCTTTGCCACGGCCCTGAACTTCTCGAACGCCTCGAGCGACGGTTCTTCGTGGATCCGGTAGAGAAACGGCGCGCCCTTCTTGAGGGCCCACTCGGTCACGGCCTCGTTGGCGGCGATCATGAACTCCTCGATCAGCATGTTGGCTTCGGTTCGAGAAGCCCGCCGGGTCGAGACCGGTTCACCGTTGGCGTCGACGAGGATCTCTTCTTCTGGGAGATCGAAGTCGAGGGCGCCTCGGGCCGTCTTACGCTTCTTGAGGATCCTGAAGAGCTCAAAGTGCGGAGCGAACTCCCAGTCCTTGCGGCTCCCGTTGGCGTCGTACTCGGCCTTGATCTCTGTGTAGGTGGCGCGACGGTGACTGCGGATCACTGACTCGAGCAGCTCAAACCCCGTGCGCGTGCCGCCCTTGTCAAAGGTCATCTTGGCGGTCAGCGCGAGGCGGGGGACGTTGGGTCGAAGGCTGCAAAGGTTTTCGGAAAGCTCGCGCGGAAGCATGTGAAACGCGCGTTCGGGCAGGTACACGCTCGTTCCGCGCGAGAAGGCGTCCTGGTCCATGGCGGTGCCCGGCCGCACGTAATGGCTGACGTCGGCGATGGCTACCCAGAGCACGTAGCCGCCGCCCTGGCGCTCGACGTAGACGGCGTCGTCAAAGTCGCGGGCCGTCTCACCGTCGATCGTGATGAGGGGCACGTTTCTGAGGTCGCTCCGATCGGCAAAGTCTTCGACCGCCGGCTCATGGGGCAGCGTCGAGGCTTCTCTACGAGATGCCTCGGAGGGTTCGGGCTGCAAGCCGTACTCGGCGGCGACGAGCTCGATGTCCCGCTTGGCGGGGACCTCGGGTCCGATGACTTCGACCACCTTGCACGTGAGCCGCCGCCCTTCGGCGTCGGCATCCAGGAGCTGGGCGCGGACCCAGTCGCCCACCTTGGCGCCGGGCGCGCCGGCGGGGGCGTAGACCTCGAGTCGGCTGCTGCGGCGCGGGGCCACGACCCAAACGCCTTTTTCGTATGCGGAGGGATGGTTGGCCGAGACCCGGCCCCAGATCTCGGTCGACTGGTGGCCGACGGTTCTGAAACGGGTGACCTCGCCTCCGGGGCGGAGCGTAACTTCCACCCGGTCGCCATGGAGAAACTCGCTCGCGGTTCCGGCCGGGACGTGGAGGTCCTCAAAGTCGCGGTCGTCGAAGATCAGAAAGCCAAAACCCTTGGGGTTCTTTTCGAGGGTCGCGGTCAGGACCTGCGAGCCTGCGCCTCGGCCACCTTCTCGGGCGGCGTCCTTGGCCCGGGAGGGGCCGCGCTCGGGCCGGAATCCGCGCTCGGGTCGGGGTCCGCGCGGTTGGCCCGTGCGCTTGGGGGGCGGATCCATGGGTGGGGACGGAAACGCGTCGTAGGGATTGCCCGCGCCCTGGGGCCGCGGGGGTGGACGGATCCCGGCGGGACGGTCCGAAAGGATCGGCCGCGATTCCGCCGATCCCGCCTTTCCGGCGGCGGTCTCCGCGGGAGAAAGGCCGGCCTCCGCGCGGGCCTGGGCGTGGCGCTCCTGTGCCTTGCGGCTGCGCCCGCGCCAACGGTTACTGCGCTTTGTGGAGTCGCCTTTGCCTGAGTGGCTCGGTCTCTTTTTGCGGCCCATGGGTATTCCTAAAGAGAAAGGGCTGTGATAACGCTGCCCCATCTTCTTATCAGAGAAGCACGATGCGGTCGTGGCGGAACTGGTAGACGCGCAGGATTCAGGTTCCTGTGGGGGCAACTCCGTGGAGGTTCAAGTCCTCTCGACCGCACCATCTTCACTTCCCGATTCATTGGAGTTCGCCATGAAAACCCGTCTTCTCGGCGTCTTCTTTCTCTCCTTCTTGCTCGGTGCCCCCGCGTTCGCGGGCGGGGCGGCGGATCAGCTCAACCGGGTGATCCAGGACTATACGGAGCGCGCCAAACGGGTGGACCCGTACAGCGCTCCCTACTTCAACGTCGAAGAGGACCTCGGCAAGTTCGGCGATTACCCGTCGGCCGCCTATCTGGCCCGGTCCAAGAAGCTCTACGCCGACGCGCTCGAAGCCTTGAAGCAGGTCAAGCCCGAGGCCCTCGAGCCCAAGGACCTCCGCACCTACCGCCTGTTCAAGGGCGACATGGAGATCTCGCTCAAGCGTTACCAGTTTCCGCAGGAGCTCCTCGAGTTCAACCAGATGGACAACCGGCTTCGGGAGTACATCGACGATTCGAATCAGGATCTCAGCTACTTTCCCTTCGACACGGTCAAGCACTACGACGCGTTTCTCGAGCGCTCCCGGGGATTTCCGGCCTACATCGACCGCCAGATCGGGACACTCAAGCGCGGCGTGAAGGAGGGCGTCGTCCTCAGCTGCGTCGTGGCCAAGAAGGCCGTCAACACCTACCAAGAGGCGCTCGAGCCCAAGGTCGAGAAGAACCCGTTCTTCAGGCCCGTAGGGTTCATGCCCAAGACGTTCTCGGCCGCGGATCACGATCGCCTCGAGAAGGGCTTTCGCTCCATGGTCTCGGAGCGGATCCTGCCCTCGGTCCGAAAGTTCGATCATTACTTTCAAAAAGAGTACCTGCCCCACTGCCGGCAAGGTTACGGGCTGGCGGGTTTGCCCCACGGCAAGGAATGGTACGCGTACGCGGTGGAATCGGGGACCAACCTTGCCCTCGACCCGGCCGAGATTCATCGCACCGGCCTCAAAGAGGTCGATCGCATCCAGGGCCAGATCGACGCGATCCAAAAAGAAGTCGGGTTCAAGGGGACCCGCGCGAAGTTTCTCGAGAGCCTGAGCAACGACGAGGGCCATTTCTTCAAGAGCTCCAAGGAGATGTTTCAGGCCTTCTTGGAAATCAAGAAGCGGGTCGCGCCCCTCTTGCCCCGCTACTTCAGCCTCATGCCCAAGGGCGACTACACCATCGTGGACTCGGGCAACCCCGAGGACGCGGCGGGGAGCTACCACCAGCCCACCGAGAGCCAGCCCGTGGGCCGGTTCGTGGTCAACACCCACAACCTCAAGGCGGTGGCGGACTACGATGTGGCGAGCCTGTCCCTTCACGAGGCCGTGCCGGGCCACCACTTTCAGCTCGCGCTCCAGTTTGAGATGAAGGACCAGCTCTCGGAGTATCAGCGCAAGATCTACGGCTCGAACTCCTTTGTCGAAGGCTGGGCGCTCTATTCAGAAAAGCTCGGACGCGAAATGGGCGCTTACCACACTCCGATGGAGCGCCTGGGTAACCTGAACAGCGAGATGCTCCGGGCCGTGCGCCTCGTGGTCGACACCGGCATCCACGCCATGGGGTGGAGCCGGGGCAAGGCCTTGAAGTACATGCAGGAGCACCTCGCGGGAGATACCAAGGACCGCGAGACCGAGGCGGATCGGTACTCCGTGTGGCCGGGGCAAGCGCTGGGCTACAAGGTGGGTGAGCTCAAGATCCTGGAGCTACGCAAGCGCGCCGAAGAGGCGTTGGGTCCCGCGTTCGACATCCGGGACTTTCACCGGGTCGTGATCGGCAACGGGACGGTCTCCCTCGGCGTTCTCGAGTCGCAGGTCGACGAGTGGATCGCGTCTAAAACCGGCGGTCACGCGCGGGGACCATCGAGTTCTCCGGATCGCGGCTGAGCCAGCGAACCATCTGGTCGACGATCATTTCTTCGCGCTGGGCGGGCGAGATGCCGTCTCCCTCGCGGCTCGCCGGCAGGCGGCCGCTCGACGGCGAGGCCGGCGGCGCCGTGATCATCGCGACCTCGTGCTCGATCATGCGGTCTTCGGAGGCGCGCTCCGTCGCGTCGTCGGACATCTTGTGGGTGATGCACGGGAGGGCCGAGGCGGCCAACAGGATCTTGTCCCTCGTGTTGAGCAGAAGATTTCTGGCATGACCGCCCTCGAGCGGGCGGCCCTCGTTGACTCCCCGGTGTTCGGCCCAGAGGGCCGCCGACTCAAGGGATGAAGCCAAAGCGCGCAAGCGGTCCTGGGGCAGGCGTTGCGATGAGGGCGTGGCAAATGCCCGCTGGAGGGTCGCCATCATGAGAGCTTCTTGGATGAGGGTGCCCGGCTGGCCGAGGACGGGTACGGACACCGTCTGGGCGACGATCCGGCTCGCGCTGACGCCGTCGAGATCCGGAAAGCTCAACGCGCCGGCCAAGAAGGCCGAGACAATGCCCACCGCGAGCAGCCCCAAGTGGAACAAACCCGGTTCCGACGATCCTTTTTTCTGAGTTTTTGGACGCACCATCGATGTCGAAGACATCAATTCCGATGCCAAGTCCCGGACGCGAAAAAGCAGGAGAAATCAGGCCGGGCATGCCCAAGTGCTGGTCAGTGGGAACTTTCTTGGAAATGTGTCCCGCGTGACACACTCTCCTTGAGCTCGAGCCATCTGCCAAAGTACTCGGTGGACCGGCGCTCTTGCTGCGTGAGCAGGGCACCCACGCGGTTCAATGCGCGCTCCCGCGCGAGACCGGCGCGGAGTTCGGCGAGACGCGCGAGCAGGCGCGGGGCCTCGACGGCCCAGGATTGATATCGACTGACGAGCAAGCGCCCCTCCTCGGCCGCCCGGCTCCAAGCGCCGGCGTCCGAATAGAGATGGGCGACGGCCGCAGCGAAGGCTTCGACGCCGTCGGCGACCGATCCGCGGGGTGGCGGATGATCGGGCGGCGCGATCCCTTCCCAAGCGATCGACGTCCCCACCACGGGCGTCCCGACCCAGAGGGAGTCGGTGACCTTGCCCTTGATTCCCGCGCCGAATCGCAGAGGCGCGACGAGCAGGCGATAGTCCTGAAGGGCGCGGAGGTGATCGGCCACCCAACCCCGGACCCTGAATCCGTCGGCCGGGTCGTCCCAGGCCATCGCCTCTTTCGGCGGGTAAGCGCCGTAGGCGTGGAACTCGGCGCCCTCCGGGAGCCGCGCCCGAACGCGGGGCCAGATCTCCCGGCGCCACCAGCCGAGCCCGTCCAGGTTCGGCGGGTGCCTGAAATTGCCGATGGTGACGACGTGCCGGCGTCCGTCGAACGATCGAGGCGCCGCGGGCGCGTCGGAGTAGAGGTACGGAGTCAGGTGCACGAGCCGTCGCGGCACGCTCCAGTGGTCGAGGAGCAGGCGTTCCTCGTGCCGCGAGATGATGAGCGAGAGATCGCAGCGGTAGATCGAAGCACACTCACGGAGCTCGTCGGCCGACGGCGCGGCTGAATCGGCGCCCACGGCGAGGATCTCGTCGGCGCCCGCCCCTCGGGCCAGGCGTTCTTGGCGCAGGCGCCTGAGGGAGTGCAGGTCCTCGGTGTCGAGTACGGTCACGGCGCCCGGGGCGGCACCGCGGGCGCGCCATCCGTAACGCTCTTCGGTGATGAATCGGTCAAAGACGATCCAGTGGGGCGCGATGCGCGCCACGGTGGCGTCAAACGCACTGTCGTTGAGGGGCGCGTCCCAGCAGGTGACCCCCGTGGCGGCGAGGGCGTCGCGCGAGTCGCCGTCTCGCGTGGGCGCCGCGAAGTGCACCTCTGCTCCGGCCGACCTGAAGACCCGGATCAGCTGCATCATGCGGACCCCGGCCGCCGAGCTCTGGGGCTCGGGCCAGACGGATCCGATGAACAAGGCGCGGGTTTGCTCCACGGCGCGAGGTCTTACCACAGGTGGTAGGATCTAGGCGTGTCGGCCATCCCGGACCTCATTGAGCACCTCAGGACCGCCCTGCACCCCGGCCCGTACCTCGCCAAACTGGCCTCGGGGTGGAATCTCGACCCTGCCCGAACCCACTGCGTGGCCATCGGCAAGGCGGCCGTGGCGCAGGCGGCGGCGTTTGGCCGGTTTCAACGATGCTGGGTCGTGAGCAAGAAAGGGGCTCCCATCCTCGGCGATCACCCGATTGCGGGGCCCAGGTCGTACGAGGCCGGCCGCCGGCTTCTCGACGAACTGGGGTCCGTTTCTCCCGAAGAAACCGTCGTTTTTCTCATTTCCGGTGGAGCCTCCGCCCTGGCCGAGGTTCCACTCGCCCCCTGGTCCGAGGCGGAGGTCACCGAGCTGGGCCGGAGCCTCATCGAGGGCGCGAGGCCCATCGGCGCGGCCAACCCCCTGCGCGCGCTGGTTTCCGCGCACAAGGCCGGCGGGCTCGCCGCCGCCTGCCCGGCCGAACGGCAGTTCACGGTCTGGACGAGCGATGTCCCCGCCGACCGGGTCGAATGGGTGGGATCGGGTCCCACGGTCGAGTGGAATCCTGCCGACCATCTGCCGCCGGCGACGCCTCATCGCCTCATCGAATGGTCCGAGAGTCCCGCGTACCGCGAGCATCGCGAGCGGATTCACCGAGCGCTCGAGGCCAAGACCTGCCGCTACCATCGCCTCATGGGTCCCGAACACGCCGAGCGGGCGGCCACGAGCTGGGCGAGGGAGCGCCGCTGGGCTCGGCATGTGGTCGCGGGCGCCCGCGGGATGCCGGGGCCGGATTGCGTGGAGGCCTTTGTGACCGCGATCCAGAAGGATCCGCCCCAAGGGCCGACTCTTTGGCTGAGCGCCGGGGAGTCGCCGTTTGATCCGCCACCCGGGGGTTTTGTCGGCAAAGGGGGCCGGTGCACCGAGTGGGTGGCGCGGACCGCTCGCGCGCTCGAGAAGGCAGGCATCTCCGGGCCAAGGTGGAAGGCCGGTGCCTACGCCACGGACGAAGACGACGGCACCACGGGCACCGCCGGATGTTGGAACTCCACACCGATCCCCGCGCGAGAAACGGTGACCAACGTCATGGACCTGCGATTTGTGGCTTACGAAGAAGCGGGAGTCTGACGGGGGCCCGATCCGGGGCCACGTCCGCCGCCACCCGGGCCGCGGCCACCGCCGCCACCACCGGGTCCACGACCCCTCCCGCTGGCGCCGCGTTCGTCACGCCGGCCGCCGGGCCCGCGACCGCCGCCGCCTCCGCGGTCATCCCCGCGGCCACCACCACCGCCCCGGCGATCGTCACGGCCGCCGCGGCCGCCTCTTCCACCCCGGCCGCGCTTGCCGTCGCGTCCGCCACGACCGTGGTCACGGTCACCGCGTCCGCCTTGGGGCCGGTTCATGGAGGGCAGGTACTCGGCGAGAAAGTATTTGTCGCCCTTCTGCACGGAGCCCGAGGGAGCGACTTCGCCCTCGGCGAGCTGCAGGACGACGACACGACGGAGATCCGCCGCGCGCCTGAAGTCGATCACCTCGACGGCGCTCAGCACGTGCTCGAGCTTGTCGCCCTCGAGCTTGAGCTTTTCGGCGAAGACGGGCTGCAGCTCCTCTCGCGTAATCTCGATCTTGGGTTTAGGCGGCTGTTGCGGTCCGCCGCTCTTGCCTCCGCCCTTGCCGCCGCGGCGTCCACGGCGATGGCGGTCGCGGCCACCCTTTTCGGGGGCGCCCTCCGCGGGCGCGTCCGTGGCGGGGGCGTCTGCCGCTGCTTCGGCCGGGGCCTCGGCGGGGGCTTCAGCTGCTGCTTCTGCGGGGGCTTCCACCGCCGCTTCCACCGCCCCCTCAGCCGGGGCCGCCGGAGCTGGGACCGGAGCGTTGCGCTTTGCGTTAAAAAGCTCGTTTTTCAGGTCGAGGGCGGCTTTGAGGTAAAACCCCGAGAATTCCGTAAGAGTTTTCATTGGCTCCGCATTTACCCGTTCGCCAGGGATTCCTCAAGCCCGTGCACTATTTTGACCGATAACATCAAGTAAGAGCGCATGGCTTTACCGTCGTCGTCTACTCCTGAGTTTCACTGGGCCACCCATCCGCAGGCGGCCTACGCGGCGATCGTTGCGATCCCGTTGGTGATCTTTGCCCTCTGGGGCGAGTACGCGAGCCGGGATTTTGAGGTCCGCCGCAAGGCCAAGCCCGGCGAGTGGGAACCCGACGCGGAGGTCGGCAAGGTCCGTCTCATGGCCATGCTGGGGCTCCTCGTCCAGGGCATGGTCTACGTCATCAGCTTTGGGCTGCCGGACGTCTCGCGGCTCGTGCCCTTTACTCTTTTTCTCGTTTCGCTGGCCGTGCAGAACGGCATCGTGAATCGCCTCGAGACCGCGATCCGCGGCCCCAAGGCCCCGCCCGCCGATGCGTCGCCCGAGTCCAAGGACTCACCCGCCGCCGGCGATCGCCCGACCGAAGGGCAGCTCGCGGGCCTGGGCATCCGCGTGATGGGCTGGATGCTCACGAGCGTTCTCCTTTATCTGGCGGTGATCCACGCCTGCGTGCGCCTTGCGCTCGCGGGGACCAAGGTTTGGCACCTCACCGAGCTCGCGGCCAATGCACTCGTGCTGAGTGGAATGGCGATGGGCATCTTTGGCGGTCTCGCGCTCAGCTTTGCGCTCGCGCCCTTCTATCTCCGCCGCATCCTCCCCGTGAAGGCGCTCGAACCCGGCGAGCTCCGCGACCGGGTGCAACGTTGCTTCGCGGATTCGACCGTTCCCGTGCCCGACTTCTGGGTGGTCGATACGCGTCTTGCGACGTGGAACCAGGTTCTCTACTCGGGGTTTCCGGGCGGACGCGGGCCCTTCAGGCCGGGCGTGTTTCTATCGATCAGCCTCGCGCAGAGGCTGGGCGACGCCGAGCTGAGAACGGCGCTTTTGCGAGAAGTGGCGCACATTCGTCTCAAGCACTTTCGCAACCGGCTGTGGTTTGGGTTTGTCATGGGCGCCCTGTCCATCGTCGTGGCGGGAGGGCTGCTGCTCCTGTCGCAGACGCCGGGGGTGGAAGAGGCCCTCGCCGCCGGCATGCGGCTCCTCGCCGTGGCGGTGCCGCTCGCGCTCCCCTATCTTTCGGTCCGGTTCATCATTCGGCGCCAGGACGAGTCGGCGGATCTCCATGCCGTGGTCGATCTCGGCGCGGATTTGGAATCCATGGTCAGCCTGCTCGTCAAACTCGAGATCCTCGCCGGCCGCCTGGCCGGGCCCGGTGAGCGCCTGCGTGGCTCGCCCGATCCGGTGGCGACGGCTGGGGCTCTCGCCCGCAGGATCTCGCACCTCAAGCGCGCGCTCGAGCGCCGCGGTTACATCCATCCCGTCTCAAAAGATGACGATCAGGATGGGACCGGTACTTCTGGCTCAAGCGCGGCCTGATTCCGGCAGCGCTCTCAGTCGATTTTCTTCAGCTGATATTCGCGATTGATGGTGGCCGTGATGCCGAGAATCCCTCCCGAGAAGGTCTCGCGGATCTTGAGGCTCGAGGGGCTGCTCTTGAAGCCCTCGCCACCGACGCCGCTGGCCGACTTGGGGATGTCCAGACGCCAGGTCGAGCCCGAGAATCCCACCACCGCCACCGCGCTCATGATGGTGCCATAGATGGAGGGGTTGAGGATGGCGGCCTGGGCCTGCTGAATGTCGACGTCCTTATGATAGAGGTATACGTCATTGGCGACGCCCTCGGCCTGGACCAGTTCGTTCTGATCGGTGACCGACTGGGGAATGAAGAACGTCCGCACGTAATTCTTCGAGAAAAGCGTCGTCTTGAGGTTGGCGTAGATCTCGCCCGAGTCCCACTTGCAGTGTGACCAGCAAAACTCACCGCTCAGGAGCCAGGAGCTGAGCTCCGTCGCCCGGCGAACGCCGCCCATGGGCTTTTGAATCAAAGCCACCTGGGATCCGTCGTCCTTGGCGATCACAAAAAGCTTAGTGCCGCAGGTCCGGTGCCGATCCTCGACATTGAGATCGGTGCTGCAGACCGAGTGCCAGCCACCCTTAGAGTCTTCCAGCACGTCCAAAACCTGGTAGGTTCCGACGCCCGTCGCTCCGGTAAACACCGGGGGGTGGGGGGCCTTGGGGGCGGGCTGGTCTTTGGGAGCCGCCTGGGCGGGGGCCAAAAGGGCCCCAATGCCCACTAGGGCCACTGCGGCAAACACGGTGCAACATGCGATCTTTCGAACCATGGACGTGGTCTCCCGGGGCAAGCCCTACTGCACTTTATATGCCGCGTCATATGCCGGTTGCCAAAGGAAAATCCTTGGGTTAGGCATGAAAAACGTTCATGACTGTCTATCCGCCGGACAGGTTTTGGACGACCCGAGTCAGGGCATCCTTTGCCCGGAACCGGGAGGGGGAACCTATCCGAACCACTCTTGTTTGCTATCGTTAAGCATGTAGAGGGGTGACGATTCGGTTCCCATGGAGGGGAATGGCAATCGCTGACAGAGTCAGGCGACTTCGGTCGCTCGGGCTCATGATTATTTGTGGCGGGCTTTGGAGCGGACTCGCGTTCGCTTCCGGTGCCATTAGCCTGGACTCGCAGAGCTTCTTCAAGAGCTCACGCGACCGGGAGTCGTTTAGCTCCGTCCTCTTGTTCGAACCCCACTTCGCCGGCGAAGGCTCGCTGTTTCGCGGAGTGGTCGACCTGAAGGCCGCCTCCTTTATCTCCGAACACGCCAGCTTCACCTTCGACGCCAAAGAGGCCTACGTCTCGACGAGCTCGCGCTGGTCCAAGAACCACGAGATCGCCGCCGGCCGTAGGCTCGTGGATTGGAGCCGCGCGGACCGGGAGTGGAATATGGGCACCTGGAGCCCCCGTTTCACGTTGGATCCTTTTGAATGGGAACCCGTGGGCATGACCGGGTTCTTCTACGGGTACCGCTCGCAGAAGTGGGCCGTGACCGCCATGGTGACCCCCATCTCGGTTCCTGAGCTGGGAATCCCCGTGTCCGAGAAAGACGGCAAGCTCATCTACGCTTCTCCCATGTCGGTGCCCCTGCAGGATCAGGTCGCGGTCATGGGCCAGCTCGTGCCCATCAAATACTCGCTCGCGTTTCCGGACGCCAAGGACATCCTGCTCAAGCCCGGCGTGGCCATCGGGTCACGCTTCAAGGACGACAGCGGCTTCTGGGCGGGTGGAAGTTATGGCTACATGCCTATTCACCAGTCCGACCTCGCCGTGAACGCTCAGCTCGATGCCCAAGCGGGCGTCGTGCAGACGGATCTGCATCCGCGGTTTCCGATGCACCACCTGGCCACGGCCGAGCTCGGATATGACTCCAACTACTGGTCACTTTGGGGTTCGGTGACAGGCGAGCTGCCCGAGCAGGTACCCACGCCTTCGGGCTGGCTGCACAACAACATCGGCAATACTCTCATCACGGCCTGGGGGGGCGAGCTTCGCTGGCAAGAAGGCCTGCGGCTCTTTGCCTCCTATCTGCAGGTCGATGAATCCAAGACCGCGCAGGCATCGAGCTCGATGACCATCGCCCTGCCCGAGCGCTACCTTTTTAGGCGCGCCTGGAAAGCAGGAGGCGGCTGGGCGGGCGCATCGCCCATCAGCTACGACTTTGCCTGGACCTTTGACGCCGAGAACTCCAGCAATCTCGTCTCCATGGACGTGCACTTCAAGCCCGGGGCCGGCAGGGTCGATCCGGGCCGGGCGCGCTGGTCCGTGGGCGTCGGAGCGGATTTCATTTCCACGGCGACAGGCGTGGGTTGGATCGGGCAGTACCAAGGCAATGACCGCGTGAGGGGAAAGCTGACCTATGAATTCTAGCGCGCGCGGAAAAAAGGTCATCGGCCCGGTACTTTCGCTCGGGATCGCCCTCGCCTCCGCGGGCTGCGGGCAGTTTGGCGACAAGCTCGATAAGTCCCGGATCCTCAACTACACCGACGCGGCCACGGGCTGCCTCAACACCTTCGGCTCGCAGCTCACCAAGTACATGAGCGGTGACGTGGATCCCGACGAGTGGTCCAAGACCTGGGACTGCGTCGTCGGTTCGATCGATACGTTCAGGGACTTCGTGGCCGGTTCGACCCCCGGCGGGTACACGGTCGATGACCTGTATGGCTTTGTTCATACGTTTCTGGTCACCAACAAGCCCATCACTCGCGAGCTCGTGACGGCGACGTTCCGCCTCAAGGCCTCGGTGATCGGCGGGTCAGATCAGAGGGTGACCTTTGCCGAGCTCGACACGTTCAAGAGCCTTCTCGCCGAGGGCAAGATCGTGTCGTTGGGGCTGATTCCCAACCTCAGGGCGCGGGCGCAGAATCCCACGCGGCAGAACCTCCTGGATTTCGCGGCGGCGGTGGGGCGCGGAACCGCGGTCATCGGCTCCAAGGTCAAGAACCTGCCCGGCACCAAGATTCCGTTTCTGGTCTCGGATGTGACCTCGCTGTTCAACACGCTTTCGGGCACCTTTGGCTGGGACCTCAAGACCGAGTGGATCGGCCCCCTGATGGCTGGCAAAGGCATTTTGCTCGCGGGCAGCTCGGATCAGATCGATCCGGGCCAATGGGGACAGTTTCTCGAGGTGGGTGGGCACCTGGCGGCCGCCGCGGCGGCGGGTGCTTCGGCCTCGGATGATTACATGCAGGGTCCCAACGAGCGGGGCGCGTTCATCGTCGGCCTCGCTCAAGAAGCACGCAAGTCCCTGGACGGGGCGCTGGCCGCGCACGGGGGTCGGGTTCCGCTCGCGCGTTTCGACGCGCTGATCGATTCGATTCCCACGCACTGGCTCGATGCCCTGAACAAGGTCAACAAGGAGGTCCTCAAGGACTCCCTGCGGCCCATGCTGCGCAAGATCCTGTGGAGCAAGGACACGCAGTCGATCGGGTCCGAGACCCTCGATCTGCTCTACAAGAAGATGGACATGTGGAACGTGGGCCAGACCCACCTGGAGACCATCTTCCACAACTACCATCTGGATCCGTCCGGCGTGACGACCCAGCAGTTCGTCGAATCCGCCAACGACTACGTGACCACCATCCCCGACGACCAGGTCGCCTCGGTGCGCCGGCTGATCGGGTTGGCGACGGACTATCGGCCCCTCTTCGTGGGCGACGATCTTCAGATCAGCTTCGTTCCCTGGATCCGCAACTCCCAGGGCAACCTGTCCAAGCTTCACTGGCTCAACCTCGCGGTGAGCCACCTGCTCGACTCGTACAGCACCGATCCCAAACGGGTCTACATCTACAAGCAGGACATGACGGCGTTTGTCTCGGATCTGGGCTGGCTCCTCTTGGAGTTCGGAATCCTCGACCCCGCCATCAAGGACATCGACATGAAGCGCTTCTTTGAGGCGGACAACTTCGTGTTCGGCAGCAACGGCGACTTTCAGATCGATATCCACGAGCTCACCAACTACGGCGCGTTCTTGTACTCGATCGGCAACCTCTCCAGACGCATCCTGGACGACGTCGAGCCGATCTGCGCGATCCCGAACGGCGGATTTGACCGTTACAAGCACCCATGGCTGGACCCGGATTGTTTCCGTAAGGAGTACTTCGCCCGCTACTACCGGTACTGGGAGAAGTTTCCGCAGATGGTGGCGTTCTTTGAGTCCCTGCCCCCGGACCAGCAGAAGCAGGTGACCCAGAAGATCGAGGCCGCGGCCCGCGTGCACGGCTTCAGCAACGATCCCGTCGGCAAGCTCGACATCGACAATATGGCCGGCGTGATCCATTACATCGACGCCGTGTTCTTCAGGTTTGACCTGGATGGCAGCCAGCGCCTGGACATCGACGAGGTCCTGGCCGGCTATCCCAAGTTCAAGAAGATCTTCGCCGAGTATGCGCACCTGGACGAGAGCCAGGACTTTATCCTCAAGTCGGCGTTCACGTACCTCATCCGGTTCGGCGAACCGCCGCAGACGACGGTCGCGGGCTACGCCAAGTTCATCGCCTGGATGGCGGCCCGTCCGTTCTGGAAGACCGACGCGGACCGCATGGCCATGTTCAACGTCTTCTCATCGCTCGCGGCCTCGGCTTCGGCCACGAGCAGTCCGTAATCCCTAAGAGAAGTACCGATTGAGCTCCTCGATGGGCTGCGGTCCGCTCTCGAGAGCCCGGAGGGCCGAGACCATTTCGGCCGTCCGGCGGTCACTCCCCTTTCCCCGGTCGTAGATCCTGAAGTCCGTCGGGTGCCAGAGCACGACCGCCGTCCCCTCGGCGCCCGCGCGCGCCACGCGGCCCGCCGCCTGGGCCAATGCCAGGAGTGAGGGTGGGGCGTGCGTCGAGATCATCCATTCGAGCCCCGCGAAATCCATACCCATCCCAAAGGCCGAGGTCGCGACCACGATCTGGCACCAACCGGATCGCACGGCGCGTTCGGCGGACGCGCGCTCTTCGCGGCCCATCCCTGCGTGGTAGGGCACCACGCGAATCTTCTGCGCGGCGAGCCAGCGCCGCCACCGCTCGACGTGGGCGCGCGTCGGGGCAAAC
>DATJFU010000163.1:0-4037 GCA_035495495.1 Bdellovibrionota bacterium | reverse complement strand
ATCCCACGAGAGGCGGCGGTCTCGATCATCCATCAGGTCTACTCGGCCGGGGGAAAGTACGACCCGCTCTTTGAGCAGGCGGCCGCCAAGCTCGAGGGACCTGCGCGTGGATGGCTGCGAGAGGTGACGAGCGGGACCCTTAGGTGGATCGGCCGCCTGGAGCTGATCCTTTCGACCTACTCCAAGGCCAAGCCCGTGAAGGGCCGCCGCCTTGCCGCCTTGAGCTTGGGTGCCTACCAGATCCTGGTCACCGATGCGTTTCCTGCCCTCGTGGTTTCTGAAACCGTCGAGTGGTTCAAGGTGAACGAGGGCACGGAGGCGGGCAGTTTTGCCAACGCGGTACTCCGGCGTCTCACCGAGGACAAGGACAAGTGGAAGACCTCCGGTCTGCACGGCCCCGGCGCCGAGGCGGCCTGGGCCAGCCTTCCACCCTGGATGTGGAACCGCCTGGTCAGTGAGCGCGGCCGTGAGTGGGCCATGGCCTTTGCCGAGGCATCGCTCGAAAGGCCGCCCCTTTGGATTCGCGCGCGCCGCGCGGAGTGGACGCCACAGGCGGGTGAGCCCGGCCTCGTCGAGGGTGCCTGGCGGGTCCCCAACGCCGGCCTCATCGAATCGCGGGATGGTTTTGCCGAAGCTGAATTTCTCGTGCAGGACATCTCCAACCAGACGCTGGTGCACGACGTGGCGGAGCAGGTTCTTCTCCATCGCGGCGCGGGTGAAACAGGCAGCCCCCGGGCCCTAGACGTCTGCGCCGCTCCCGGTGGAAAGTCGATCGGTCTCGCCTGGAGCGGATTTGCCGTTACGGCGCTCGAGAAGAACGAGCGCCGCCGGCGGCGCTTGCAAGAGAACGCCGACCGCCTCGCGCCTGCGCTGGGCTCGGTGACTGTGGGCGATCTCTCTCTCTTGGATCAAAAGATCGAAAACACACTCGGCTTTGACCTCGTGTGGCTGGATCCCCCCTGCAGTGGCACGGGCGTTCTGCGGCGCCATCCAGAGATCCGCTGGCACCGGCAAGAGAGCGACCTTTCTGCCCTGCGCGAGATTCAGCGCGATCTCATCCCGCGCGCTTGGAAACAGGTTCGAAACGGCGGCCATCTCCTCTATTCCGTATGCAGTGTGTTAACGGAGGAGGGCGAGGGCGCCTACGCCTGGAGTACCCTTCCGGGCGCGGTTGAAGTGAAGCGCTGGCTGTTTTCACCCCATCTGCCGCCCAGCGGCGACGGTTTTTGGGCGGTGCTTCTGCGCCGCCAATCCTCCTGAAATTGGACACATTATAAAAGTGGCGAGACAATCGCTCGCATGGGGAAGAAACCGTTTTGGTTGGCTGGAGTGGTGTGTGCTCTGATTCTCGGCGTGGCGCGGGAGGGATGGGCGAGACCGCTCCTCATTCTCCACACCAACGACCTTCACTCACACTTTGAGCACTCGATGGATCCGTCGCAGGGCGGGTATGCGCAGCTCAAGGCCACTATCGACCGCCTCCGCGACGAGGCCGCGCAATCGGGGATCGAATCGATCCTCCTCGATGCCGGCGACTTCAGCGAAGGCACCGAACTCTTCTTCGCCGAGCACGGCGACTACTCGTGGCGTCTTCTGGACGCCATCGGTTACGACGCCGCCGTGTTCGGAAACCACGACTATCTGATGGGACAGAAGGAGCTCAACGACCTGCTCGGCCGCGTGCGCCCGCAGTTCGCCATCATGGGCGCCAACTTCACGATGCCCTGGTACGAGCTCGCCGAGTACAAGAACCTCACCAAGTACATCAAACCGTACTCCGAGTTCAGCCGCGCGGGTCTCAAGATCGGCGTTCTGGGTCTCGCCAACGACGAGTTCGAGTATCGCTGGCTCGTGGGTCCGCTCACCATGGACGAGCCCTTTGAGGGCGTCGACCGCTGGCTCCCCGAGGTCCGCTCGCGCAACGACGTGGTCATCGCGCTCACCCATATCGGTACGGCCATGGACCGCGAACTCGCCCGCACCTACTCCGGCATTGACGCCGTAGTGGGTGGTCACTGGCACGAGTACGTCGAAACGCCCTACATGGAGACCAACCCCGACGGCGTCCAGGTGCCGGTGGTGCAGGCCGGCGATCACGGCAGGGCCGTGGGCCGCTTCTTGGTCGACGTCGAGCCGGGCCTGCCTCTCAAGGTTTTGGACTACCAGCTCGTTCGCGTCCCGTCGGCGGGTCCCAAGGACCCCGCCGTGGATTCGATGGTCAAAGAAGCCCGCAAGGCGCTCGAGGACGAGTACGGCAAGGACTACCTCGCCGAGATCGTCGGCGCCTCCGACGTTCCGCTGGTTCGCCCCACCGAGCATCGCACCGAGTGGGGTCAAGTGGTGGCCGACGCGCTTCAAGAGTCCGCCGGCGCCGAGATGGCCGTGGACTCCGCCGATCTCTTTGGTGACGACCAGCCCCCGGGCGCCGTGAGCCGCGAGGATCTTCTGCTCTTTTATCCCCGCATGTTCAGCCTCGAGGAGCGCAAGGGATGGAACGTCTGGACCACCAAGGCCTACGGCTGGGTGCTCAAGTTCGCGCTTGAGCAGGCCTACCGCCAGCACGTGAAGTTCGTGTTCTCATCCAACTTCACGTTCGACGTGTCGGGCCCGTCCGGAAAAGAAAAGCTCTCGAACCTGCGATTGAACGGAAAGCCGTTCAATCCCCTGCACAGCTACAAGGTGGCGTTGCCCGAGGGGATCGGTCGCGCCATCGATGAGATCTCGGATCTCTTCAAGCTCGTGTTCCGCTCACCCAAAGACACGGGCACGCCGGTGTGGCAGGCGATCGAGCACAAGCTGCGTGAGATCGGTGTCGTGAAGCCGGGTTACGGCGGCGATGCCACACGGTCGTCGACCATGCCCATGCCCAGCACCCGGCCCGGCGCTTCGCCGGCGGACTGCTAGGCTAGGCCGAGCTACTCCTTTTCGCCGAACCGCCCGACGATCTTTTGCGTGGCGTGCTCGATGCGGTCGCCGCGGTAAAGAGCGTTCTTGCCGCCGAGGCGGATTCGCACCGGGCGGTCGGGCGCGCAGATGAGCACGGTGCGCTCGTCCTTGGCCTTGCCCTTCAGGGGATCGCTGATCACCCGGCGCGAAGTGCGGATGGGCGCAGGCCTCGGGTCGCTCGCTGACGCGATCCACAGGTAGGTGAACTTGAGCCACTGGCGCTCGGAGCCCAGGCCCTGCGAGAAATCCTTGAACCACCGGCCGGGGACCGTGGACGAGACCGAGAAATGGCACCAGTCCTTGCCTTCGGCGAGTGGGCAGGCCCCCGAGTGGAGGCAGGGTCCCCAGATCGCGGGCGAAAAGAGTTCACCGGGCTTGTGGGTCGTGCCCGAGGCCTCCAGGAGGTCGGCCCTGAGGGTCGCGAGAAACTGCGCGGTCTCGGCGACGGCGGGCTCAAGCACCAGAAAGCCAGCCCCGCGAAATTTCTGCAAAAGCCGGGGCAACCAGTCGAAGCGCTGCTTGCGGCCCGCCTTGATGAGCTCGTTGAACACGTTGCCCGCGAGCACGATCCCGTCGCCACCCACCTCCGACTGCAAAGCCGCATGGAGGGGCGAAGCGTGGATATGGAGTTCTACCTTTGCAGCTGGGATCTCATAGGCGGCCAAGAAGGCCCTCAGGAGTTCGCGGCCGTCCTCAAGGATGTCGCGGTCCAGGTCCACCCACTCGAGCCGCACCTTGGGTGAGCCCTTGGCCTTGGGCCAGCCGTGCTGGTGCATGAGCCAGAGCATCCACGCAAAGCTCGCGGTCCCCGGGCCGGCGCCCAGGTCAGCGACCACGAGTTCGCCCGAACCGCCGGACGCGGTGGCGCGTTCCCACGCCCGCGCCGTCGCGCCCGAATGGATCGAGAACAGGCGGACGAACTTGGCGGCCTGAAAGGGCAACCAGTAGAGCAGGTAAGAAGAACGAAACTCGGGCGAGTGAAAGTAGCCGCCCGCCGGTCCCCGTTCCTGGGTGAAAAATTCCGAGAGCTCCCGAACGCCATCCTTGAAGAAACGGGCGTCACCTTGGTTAAAGGGCCCGTCTTTCCACAG
>DATJFU010000162.1:0-7008 GCA_035495495.1 Bdellovibrionota bacterium | reverse complement strand
AGGCCAACGTCGAGGCCTGGAACGGGCTTGGGGTCAAGGCGGTCATCACCCAGTGCCCACACTGCTTCAACACCATCAAGAACGAGTACCCGGCCTTCGGGGGCAATTACCGCGTGCTCAACCACACCCAGCTCATCAGCGAGCTCATCCGCGACAAACGGATCAAGTTGTCACGGGTGATGGATGCCCGACTCACCTACCACGACCCTTGCTACCTGGGACGGCACAACGGGGTGTACCAGGCCCCCCGAGACGCGCTGCAGGCGATTCCCGGACTTCAGATCGTGGAGATGCAGCGCAGCCGTCGCGAGTCGTTCTGCTGTGGCGCGGGCGGCGGCCGCATGTGGATGGAAGAAAAGATCGGCAAGCGCATCAACATCGCGCGCACCGAGCAGGCCCTCGACACCAAGGCGGGCATCGTGGCCTCGGCCTGCCCCTTCTGCATGACCATGATGACGGACGGGGTAAAGGCCAAGGAGATGCAGTCCAAAGTCCGAGTCATGGACGTGGCCGAACTCCTGGACCAGGCGACCCCCTGACCCTGAAAAAATGACCATGGGTGTCAGCGGCCCATACAGGCCCTAAAACGGGGCTCTCCTTTATATTAGGTAAATAGTCGGGAACCCTGGGGCCAATCCGACCCACTTGGTCGGTTTTAGGGCCTTACGGCTGGCATGTCCCTTGGATTCCAACGGTTGGGACCTTGGGAGGTTTCATGCCGGTACCCTTTCATAAAAGACATCTTCGTAACGTAGCCGTGCCCTCGCTCATGGCCTTGGCGGCCTGTAGCCCCATTGCACCGAGCTTGGAGAAGGGGGCCTACCTGCCCGTGGGCGGCGGTGGAACCGGTGGGCTCCCCATCGGCGGCAACACGTACATGACCATGCTCGCGGCGGACCCGCAGCCCATTCCGGGCGACGGCGTTCTCACGCTGACCGAGGATGAGGTTCAAACCTTCAAGGCCACGCGCCAGATCGTGCTCCATCTGGGCAGCCTGCCTCCGGGCGAAGTGCATGGCATCTTTGTCGAGAGCCTCGACCTGCAGGACCTGCAGTCACTGACGGCGTTCAGATCCGAATTTTTTCAGCAGGCCGCGGGCAGCGCCAACTGGGTGCTGCGCGTGCAGCCTTCGGTGAGCGCGGATATCGCGCAAATCGTGCTCAATCACCTGCTCGAAATCCGCCTGCAGTTCGCGGTGAGCGCCAACGCCCTGAGCGACGACGGGCTGGTTCCGGCCAACGGACAGCCAGCGGCTCCCGTCGGCTCATCGGAGCCGGCGCCGACGAGCAGCCCGGATCCCACGCCTCCGCCTTCGATCTGAGTTGAGGGCTACTTCTTAGCGCGCGGAGGCAAGAAGTCTTTGTGGGTGGAGATGAAACGCTTGAGCGCCGTATTGGCGATCTCGGACGCCGATAGCTTGGTGTACTCAGCCATCTTCTGGATCTTCTCGGCCACGTCCTTCTCGACCGTGATCTCCATTTTTCCCGTGTCACCCTGGAGTTTGTAGTCTTCCCGCATGCCTAGACTCCTATCACGGAGATCGACCCCTCAGTAGGTCCTTCACGACCCCAAACAGGGCCTCGGGGAGGGACCTCAGATTCCACACCTCCCGGAGGGCCCCGGACCCCTTACGGGCCAGCTCCCGGCACAGGCCCAGGGGGGCCCTTTCCGGACCCATTTTGACGACCAAAAGGTGCCGAAACAGGGGGGCCAGGTAAGCCGGGTCCCGGCCTGCCGTGTACTTGCCGTCCGTGAGGAGCACCACCGATGGGGGCTGGGCCCGGCTGGATGGACCCATGCTCTGGGCCATGGTCAGGCTCATCTTAAGCCCGGCCTCGAGGTGCGTGTAACCCTGGGCCGGGACGTCCAAAAAGCGCTCGAGAACGGTCCTCAACGAAAGGCGTTCATCGGGGCGTTTGATGACTTCGGCCTCGTTTTCAAAGGCCACGATCCCCAGGGGGTCCTCCGGAAACTGCAGAAGCACCACGGCGAGAGCCACCGCCGTCAAAGCGAGCTTTCTCCCCGTCATGGATAGGCTGGTGTCCACGCACAGAATCACGGGGACCCTTCGCGGACGGTCGGCCTCGACCCAGATTTCATGGGGCCGCTCAGGGACGTGTTGGTCCCACTCGGCGTTCTCGAGGGTCTCCTCGACTCCCACGTCGAGGGGCCGGTCATCGGGGCTGAGCTCATCGAGCGGAACGGCCACGCGGGTCGACGGATGGGAGGACGCCCCCATCACCGCCCGGGCCTGGCGCATGACCGCGTCCACCGAAACCTGCCGGGCCTTCTCCAAGGCCGCGCCCTGCCCCAATGCCGCCCTGATCTCGTGATACCGGATGGCCACGTCCCAGTCCGAAGCCCCAAAGAGGTGGCGGGCGTCCGGGTCCGCGGGCGAACCCTTGGCCCCGGGCGTGGGCTGGGCGATGAGCGGGGCGGGCTGGCCCTCGGCCGCGCGCTCCATCGAGCTGCGGTAGAGCTTTTTTCGCTCAGGATCCAGCGGGGTCAGTGGGTCTTTTTTTTTTCGAGGCTGCCCTCACCGCGCACGGGGGCGGGGCCGAGGCCCGCCTTGGGGCCGACCTCATCGAGCAGCATTCTGAGGGGATCGCGCCCCTGGGTCTCGGTCAGGTCGGGCAGGAGCTCGACCCGGTTCGCGAGACCGATCGCGGCCGCGAGAGAAAGGGCTTCTTCTGCGGTGGTCGCGGCGCCGCCCTCGAGAAGCGCGTGGGCGATCTCGGCGACAGCGATGGCGGCCCGGACCGAGGCGCCCCGGCGCACGCGCGGGTGCCCGCGGGTCGCACGCGCGAGGGCCACGGACCTCGCGCAAATCCCCATGTCCACGGTCGTGAACTTGGAACCCACGCGGGCCTGCGTGATCTCGAGCTCTTCTGCCTCGCTCTGGTAGGCCAGGGCGATGAGCTCAAAGCGGTCGAGGATCGCCTCGCTCAAATGCGAGGTAGCGACGTACTCCCGGGGGTTCTGCGTGGCCACGACCCTGAAGTCGCGGTGGGCGTGCACCTCGCCCAGGCGTGGAACGAGGATCACTCCCTCGTCCACCGCGGGCAAAAGCACGTTTTGCACGCCCTCCGGAAAGCGATTGAGCTCGTTGAGGAGCAGCACGCCGCCCTCGCGCATGGCCTGAACGAGGGGTCCCGGAATAAAGGCCTCTTCTCCGTAGCCACTCTTGATGACGACCGGCGGATCAAAGCCCCCCACGAGCTTCTGCTCGGTGTAGCGGCTGTCGCCGTCGATCCTGAAAACCGGCCGGCCCTGGTCCTTGGCCACCGCCAGCGCGAGCACCGTTTTACCCACGCCCACCGGCCCCTCGAGGAGCACGTTTCTCCCCACGCGGAGGCATGCCTGGATGCGTTCGCGCTCCGTCTTGCGGCCGACGATGGGGAGAGCCTCGGGGGTCATCGCCCTAAGGTATGCGCTGTCGAAGGCCTGGACAACCCCGTGTCAGCGCTGACAGGGGGGCCGGGCAGACGCCCGGATACCTAAATTCAACCCATTGTCACTATTGAGTTTTTTATGGGCCCCCTCTGGTGGCAAAGTGGCCCACCCCTTGCTCTTTCACTCTCCCGAGAGAGAGCGCTTGGGCGAAGCCCCCAGGCTCCTGCGACTGTTGATGCGGTTTTTGTGGAAGTGGATTGAAGGAGTAGAGGCTCATGAAAAATTGGAAAAAATCGGCCATTGGCCTAGTTGCCGTCGTTAACTTTATTCCGGCCATCGCCAGCGGCGATACCACGTCGGGCTGGAACGCGATGTCCTACGGCGAGGTGAGCAGCCTCGTGAGAGGCCTCGGAGCCTCGGGTAACGACTCGGATCGCACCGGACACCTTTATGGACGGATCTACGCGGACTGCGCTTCGCACATCCGCGTGACGGTCACCGAGACCGCGAGCCACCAGCGTGGCTGGCTCTTTGAAGACGAAGGTCACCAGGCCCGCGATTGCGTGGCCGCCCACCACAACGCGGATTGTACGGATACCGCGGGTGACGCCAACTTCTGTTACTCGGTCTCGCAGCAGCCCCAGATCTTTCCGGTGATCTCGGTTCCCGCGGACAAGACCGCCGACATCGGCGTCGTTCGCCGCACGACGAACATCAACGCCGACGTGGCCGACCCCCATCAGACGACCGAGGAGTTCACGAACTTCTCGCCCGCGGTTCACTTCAGGAGCGCCGTCGAAGTGGCTGCACAAGCCCAAGCCCACGAAGACGACGCCCACCAGCACCAGATGGATCGGTATCGCGATGAGATCCGCGACTGCCGCCGCACCCTGGACGAGCTGCCCATCGCTCGCCGGGCGCTTCGCTCGCTCTTTGACGAGGGCGACATCGAACGTCCCGCCTTTGACCGCATGGTTCAGGAACTCGACCGCCAGGAGCTGCGTCTCTTGATGTCCAAGGCCGAGCGCGCCAACTCGGATCAACTCGCCGACATCCGCGAAGAAGTGATCCGCTTTGCCGAGCAGCATGGCGACAGCCAGCAAATGGCCCTCGCCTGCGCCCAAGTCCTGCGCACGGTGGCCATGCGCTACCTGCACGGCTCGGACGTCAACGAGCAGAGCTTTACCGACGCCAGCGAAACCCTGGACGAAGCGAGCAGCCTCTCGGCCCTCGATGACGCCAACAAGGGCCGCATCGACGGCTACAAGCGCGACCTCTCGATCGCCCAGACGGCCTTCTCGTGCCGCAGCGGCGACCAGTTTGAGTGCGCTCCGGCTTACTCGTCCATGATGCAGAACCTGTACGAACAGGCGTGGAACGCCTGCTCGGGCTGGAACGTGGATGTCCAGGGCTGTAACTCGGCCGCGACCTCGCTGCGCAGCGCCCCTCAGCAGATCCAGCAGGTCGTCCTGCAGCGCCAGCAGATGATGCAGAGCCTGTATTCGGGCGCCGGCGTCGGAGGCGGATCGTTCGGTTCGCCCTACGCCGGTAACGGCCTCGCCCTGGGTGGCGGCCTGCAGATGGGTGGAATGCCCCAGACCAACCCCTTCTTGGGCGGCTCGGTCGGCGGCGCCATGAACCCCATGGGCATGTCGACGTACACGGGCGCCGGCGGAATGATCCCGACGGATCCCTTGGCCATGATGACGGCCCAGGCCCGCGGCCTGCCGGTGATGCCCTCGGCCCCCCCGATGGCCCACCTGTAATCAGAAATTAGAACGAAGGTACGACGGCGGGCTCGGTTCAAATGAACCGGGCCCGTCTTCGTTTAGGGCCCTAGCTCAGGCCAGGATACTGGGTGGGCGCGAGGCCTTCGGCCGGCGCCTCGAGCGAGGCCACGGGATACGTGCAGTAGAGCGTGGCGGAAAGGGCGGTCGGAAAGTGGTTGCCGCTCTTCTTGGTTCCACCAAAGGGCAGGCGCGACGAGGCGCCCACAGTCGTGCGGTTCCAGTTCAGAACGCCGCAATCCAGGTCCTGGGTGCAGTTTTCGTAGACCTGGGCATCCCGCGTGAACACGCTGAACGCCAGGCCGTACTGCGAACAATTGGCCAGCTCGATGGCGTGATCGAGGTCCTCGACGGGGGTGATGGCCACGTTCGGGGCAAAGAGCTCGGTCTGCTGGTAGACGCTCTTCTTGGCGGCCGCCACCGAGGCGTCTTTGACCAGGCAGATCGACGGCGAGATGTAGTTGCCCTGGCGTCCGATATCCAGCGACTTGCCCCGCATGATGATCTCGCAGCCCTCGCGGACGGCGATGCCTTGAAACTTCTGGTAACGGTCGACGGACGCGGCGTCAATGATCGGGCCCATGAACGGGTCATCGAGCGGGTGGCCGATCGAGAACGTCTTGGATTTTTCGTGGAGACCGGTCACGAAGGCGTCGAGCAGGTCCTTGTGGACCAGCACGCGGCTCGTGGCGCTGCAGCGCTGGCCGCAGGTCAGAAACGCCCCGACGAGACATTCACGGATGGCCTCGGCCAGGTTGGCGTCCTTCCACACGATCGCCGCGTTCTTGCCGCCCATCTCGAGGGCCAGAAGCTTCCAGTGCTGCTGAAGGGTATCCTGCTTGATCCGGGTACCGACCTCGTACGAGCCGGTAAAGAGCACGCCTGCGACGCCTTCGTGCACGCAAAGGCGGCGGCCGACTTCTTTCTCGCCCTGAACGACGTTGAACACGCCGGCCGGAAACCCGGCCTCGGCAAAACACTCGGCCATGATCTGGCCGACCATGGGGCTTTTCTCGGAGGGCTTGAAGATCACCGTGTTTCCGGTCAGGAGCGCGGGCACGATATGGCCGTTGGCCAGGTGGCCCGGAAAGTTGAACGGCCCGATGACCGCCATGACCCCCAAGGGCTTGTACCGGCAGACGCCGGCGATGCCCGGCATGATGCCCGGGATCTTGTAACCCTCGACGAGCTTGGCGCTCTCGTTGATGGTGACGTCGACCTTGTTCACCATGGCGTTCACTTCGGTCTTGGCTTCCCAGACGGGCTTGCCGACCTCACGGGCCATGGCCTCGGCCAGGCGCTCGGCGTGCCGCTTGAGCGCCTCCTGGTAGCGCTTGAGGAGCGCCCCGCGCTCGGCGGTCTGCATCCGCTTCCACGTCCTGAAGGCCCTACCCGCGGCCTCGACCGCGAGGTCCACGTGGGCGTAGCCGTACGCGTAAGACCCGAGGACGTCGGTGAAGTCGGCAGGGCTCACGGACTTGATCTGACCGTTGGGGTCCTTGGGCTGGACGAACTCGCCCGCAACGTAGTCGCCCTTGAGGACAAAGGGATGCTTGGGGGTACTCATTTTCCGCCTCCGTAATAGGGCATGAAAGCCACCCGGTCGCCGGGTTTCAATTCCAAAAGTTCGAGCCGTGAGGCCGCGTCGGCCGATGCGAGAGCAAGCGTCTCGCCCCGTGCGACGGCAGTGACTGCCACTGCCCTGAAGCGGCCGGGCGCCTGCTTCATGTTGGTCATGATGCCTTCGAGCGCATCCGCGGCGCTCGGTTCGGAGGGGCCCAAAGTGAACTCCCTGATCCCTTTGACCGGCTGCAAATCGTCGACATCG
>DATJFU010000161.1:0-4016 GCA_035495495.1 Bdellovibrionota bacterium | reverse complement strand
CGCCTCTGGCTGCCGGTCGAACGAAACTGGCGGCTCAACGAACGGCACTACGGGGGACTGCAGGGGCTCGACAAGTCGGAGACCGCCGCGAAATACGGCGAGGCGCAGGTCAAAATCTGGCGCCGCAGCTTTGATACTCCTCCACCCGCGCTCGAGAAAAACGATCCGCGCGTGCCCTCGAACGATCCGCGCTACCGCGGTCTCGCGCCCCGGGATATTCCCCTCACCGAGTCACTCAAGGACACCATCGCGCGGTTCAAACCGCACTGGGAGGATGTCCTCATTCCACAGATCCGGGAGGGTCTCAGGCTCCTGATGGTCGCCCACGGCAACAGCCTCCGGGCGCTCGTGAAAATCCTGGACGGGGTTTCTGACGCGGACATCGTCGAACTCAACATCCCCACGGGGATCCCTCTATTATATGAGCTGGAATGCCCCCCCTCCGGAGGGGTGCGAGCCGTGTCCCACCGGTACCTGGGGGACGCAGAAGCGGCCCAGAAGGCCGCCCAGGCCGTCGCTAACCAGTCGAAATCAAAGAAATAATAGGTTCTTGCGAAACCCGTGGTGTCAGATTGACACCTACCTTCTCCTAAAATAAACTGTAATTGTCAACTAATACGTCCACTTCCAGGGGGATTACGAGGGGTGGAAACGGTGGTTGGCAGGCAAGGACGGGGGAAGTCATGAATTCTGCAACCAAGCCCAAAACCGAAGCCCTCATTGGCGAGGCGCCCGACTGGGCCTGGCACGCCATCGAGATGGCCATGGCGGCCCTCAAGGCCAAAGATCCTTACACGTACGAGCACTGCCTCAGGGTCGGGAACATCGCGAGGTTGATCGCCGAGGCCGCGGGCCTCAACTGGCACGAGCAGCGGATCTGCGAGTTCTCCGGCATGCTCCACGACGTCGGCAAGATGGGCACGCCGGACGGCATCCTCAAGAAGCCGGCCAAGCTCACGGCCGAAGAAGACAAGATCATGCAGGAGCACCCGCTCCACAGCGTGCGCATCGTCGAGCCCCTGGCGCGCATTCCGTTCTTTCGTTTCTGCCTGCCCGGCATCCGCAACCACCACGAGCGGATCGACGGCCGCGGCTACCCTGACGGCCTCTCGGGCGACATGATCCCGCTCACGGCGAGGATCGTGACCGTGGCCGACTCGTTCGACGCCATGACCAACTCGCGCGTCTACCGCAAGGGTCTGTCGTTCGAATACGCCTTCAAGGAGCTCAAAGTCTTTTCGGGCTCGCAGTTCGATCTGCAGCTGGTGAAGATCTTTCTGCAGGCTTTTCCGCACTGGGAAAAAGCCGGCGAAGTGGGCCGCCCGGCCGCGTCCGCCCGCGAAACGGTCGAGACCGCCGCCACGCCCATGGTTCAAGAGGTCACGCCGCTCAAGCGCGCGGCCTAAATCCTCACCAACCCCGTTCCCCTGGAACCACCGCGGTCACCGGCTGGCTGGAGCTGCCGTTTGCGCGCGCCAGATAGTGGCCTCCGTGCGGCCCCAGGGCCGTCACCGAAACGTAGTCGGACGAGCGGCCGGAGTGGAAGTCGATGTAGTTGCCCAGGGTGCAGGCGCTCGTATTGTAATTGACCACGACCCGCGGGCCCTCGGTCGACGTCAGGGTCTGCACCGACTTGAGCTTGAGCTGGGCAAACGTGGCCGCCGTGGACTGCAGCAAGAACCCGTAGTGGGGCTTTCGGTTGTTGTCATTGGCCGCCTCGTCCTGGATCAGGGACTGAAAGTAAGCCTTGATGTCAAAACGCACGTCGGCCGCGTTCATGGTGTTGTTGATGGGCGTGAACTGGGCCGCCGAGTAGACGTCGCCTCCGGGGGACGTCCAGAGGCCACCGGCATTCGAGAACGGATGGGCCCGATTCCACGTGGCGGTCTGCCACCACGGCATGGAGAGCAGAGAAATCTTGAGATCGCCCGCGATGACGGCGCCGCTGGCCACCGAGAAATCCAAGAAAGCCGTGTTCACGTTCGCCGCCGTGAGCTGCTCGGCCTTGCAGTTGGCCATGCGGGTGAGGATGGCCCAGGGCATGAAGAAGACGAAGTAGAAGACGTCCTCGAGGGCCTTGGCCAGGTTGTCTTCCGGGTCCTGCTGACCGGTGGGTAGCTTGAGAAGCACCCGGCTCTCGGGCCCGCCCACGTTGTTCTCGACCGTGAGCTCGGTTTCTTCTGAACGATTCGTGGCCGTGTCCGAGCTGATGGTGGTGTCAGTCTCCAGCGGGATGACCGCGGTGGTGTTGTCAGCCGCGCAGCCAGCCAGTGGACCGCTCAGCACCGTCACGATGCAGGTCCAAATCCAGAGTTTTCGAGACGCTGTCAGATTCGCCATTGCAGCTCCAGGGATCCGAAGGTGGGGGCCAGGGCGTAGTCATCCAGGCTCAGGTAGGGAACTCGATACACGTGTTCGACCCCATCTCCCATGTTGAGGACCCAGGCCATCTTGAGCCAGATCTCTAGGCCGCCGAGGCCGATGCCGGCGCCCAGCATGGGGCGGCTCACGAGCCTACTGGGCACGGTGATCGCAAAGTCCTTGGAAGCGATGGCCACTTCGGGGGCCACAAAGAACCCGTACTGGGCCATGCCCATGATGGGCCCGAGCGCCAGGGTAAAGGTAGGCTTGATGATCCAGGCCGTATTGGGCCGGGTGACGGTCTCAAGGCCCTCGAAATTGGCGATCGTGCTGTCGAACTGGAACACGGCCTTTACTTCGATCTCGATCTTGGAGTCCCCGGTCAGCAACCGCCGGACCTTGGCGACGGCGGCGACGTTGGCGTTGTGCAGGACTGATTGGGCCGCGGGGTTGTCGGTGAAGAGACTCTGAAAGTTCAGCTCGACCCCTCCGAGCAGGCGAAACTTTCCGCCGCCAAATACGGTGCCGAGAGTTCCACCAAAGGTGGGCTGCCCCACTCCCGTCGGATAGCCCGCGCGCAGAGCGAGCCAGATGCGGTCGCCCGGAACGTCCGAGTAGTAGCTGATCTCCGCCTCGGCCGGGGGGTTGAGCAGCCCAGGCGTCATGCCGTCGGGCACGACAGTCATGTGGCTCAGGGCCACCCCGTACCGAAGAATGACCTCGGAGTCCTTCTCTTCTTTGTCGGGCTTGGCGGACGAGGTGCCCTCGGCCGCAAGGGCCGCGCAGGGCGTGGCCAGGACCGCGAGCATGAGCAGGGAAGCGAGTCGGGATGTGGGTTTCATGCGCGCTCAGATTGTCCTCAGAATCGGAGCTGGACTCAAGGGGCAAGGTCCGAACTTCGGGCCCCCCGTTCCCCGTCCTCCCTTTCCGCTTCGGCCACCTTCAGCAGGCAAGCTGACATTTACGGCAGGGCCCAACCGCGGGCGTGCAGAAGCAGGCGCGCTGGGGCGAGCGCACAGAAAGGCAATCGCCGTAACGCATTGCGAAGGCCGTCTCGGCCGGCATTCCACCCCACTCCCAGCGCCCAGCTCAGGCGGAATGTCAGCTTCCCTGCTGAAGGCGGCAGAAGCGCGGGGGCGGAGCCGGGGGGCCGGGGTGACCGGCTGTCGGACCAGCCCCAGCGGGTTTCACGGCAGGAGAGGGCGGCGGCGGCGGTTGCCGCCACGGGGGCGCGGCGGTAAGCCTCCCCACATGACGATCAAAGACACCGACTGGCACCTCGCGGGGGTTTCTGGCTTCTTCGTGGCGGGCTTTCTGCTCGCGGGCGCGGCCGCGCTGAGGGCGCGGACCGCGACGGCAACCGAGGCCCAGGCGGCGCCCGCGCCGGCCGCTGGCGCCGCCATCGAGCTCGTGCAATCCGTCCCGGCCGAGACCGACTGGGCGGATCCCCAGCTCCGCTACGCCAAAGACGTCTGGGTGGAACTCGCCGACCACGCCCAGAAGAGCCTGGACCTGGCCCAGTTCTACGCAAGCGCCTCGAAGAAGGGCCCCGAGCTCGAGCCCGTGATCGCGGCGCTCGAGCGCGCCGGCAAGAGGGGCGTGAAGATCCGCTTTCTCCTGTCCAACGAGCTCCTCAAGAGCTACCGCACGACGTT
>DATJFU010000160.1:0-2549 GCA_035495495.1 Bdellovibrionota bacterium | reverse complement strand
GCGGGCGCGGTCCGTCCGACTGATCCCAAGGTGGCCTCCGGTGAGCTCAATGGCACGGGAGCGTCGCCAGGGCTGGTCCGGGGAGAGGCGCTCGTCATCGAGGATCCGAGGGATGCCTTCAAGCTTGCCGATCTCTCCAATAAGATCCTGGTCACCCGATCCACGGATCCGGCCTGGATCTTTGTCATGTCTCGATGCGCCGGTCTCGTCAGTGAGAAGGGCAGTCTCTTGAGCCACACGGCCATCGTGGGGCGTGAGCTCGGAGTCCCCACGGTCGTGGGCGTGCAGGGCGCGGTCCTCAGGATCAAGTCGGGACAGGAGCTCGTGATCGACGGTCGGACGGGTTCGGTAAAGATCAGATCATGATGTTGGAGAGCCTCAATCAATGGGATCCCGGGTTTTTTTCGGAGGTCGTGGATCTCAGAAATGAACTGATCGCTCGAGTCCACGGCTCGCTTCGCGCTTCGCTGTCAGACTACGAGATTCTTCTGGGTCCATACCGCGCCTTCAACAGGAACCATGAGTGGCGGTTCTGGGGCTTGCGTGGACCAGGCGGCCGTCTGGTCGGGACGATCATGGCCAGCCGGCCCAAGGATCATTGGCCCTCCGAACGGTTCGTGCCGGTGGGTTTCTTTGACTGCGCCGACGATGTCGAGGCGGCGAGGACACTCTTCGCCGAGGCGGAGGTCTGGGCGCGCGCACGCGGGCATGCGGAGATCCGTGGTCCCATCCAGGGCAGCTTCTTTCATTCTTACCGTTTGCGCCTGCCTGGCGGGGGTGAACCCTTTTATGGCGAGCCCGTCTGCCCCGACTATTACCACCGGCTCTTTGCCGCGGCGGGGTTCAAGGAGTCGAGCAGGTGGAAGACGATTCTGGTTCCACATGCGGACGAACTCGAAAAGGTCCGGCAGATGTTGGCCAAGCTCGAGCGCGAGGGCAAGCGGAGCGATCTGCGGATCAGAAACGTGAGCCCGCGGGATTGGGATCGCGAGCTCTCGCTGATCCACTCGATGCTGAGTGAATCCTTTTCGTCCATGCCGGAGTACATGCCGGCTTCCTTAGATGAGTTCAGGGAGTGGTACGCGGACTTCAAGCACATCATCCGCAAGGAGCTCAGCTTCGTGGTGGAGGCGGCTGGGCGGCCGGTGGGTTTCATGATCGCTTACTTCGATCCCCTCCCCGCCATTCGGGCCGCGGCCGGATCCCGGGCGCCGTGGCGAAAGATTCTGGCCCTTTGGCGGATCCGCCGGGCGCGGGGCCGGCTGCTGGTGCCCTATGTGGGAAAGCTCCCTTCGGCCGAAAAGATAAAAGGGGTGCTGCCGGCCATCACCGTTCAGCTGGCCAAGGCCCTCGAGCGTCATCCGCGTGACTACTACGCCTGCTATCTGGCTCCGGATTCGCCCACGTACGGAGCTGTACCCCCCACGTACACGGTGCACGCCGAGTACGTGCTCTACGCCAAATCATTGGCATCCAAACTACCGTAAACATTGGCGTTCGGGTTACCGAACAGACCATGGGATGGCATACACACGCCCATGGACCGCCCTTCTGTTGGTACCCCTGGCCCTGGCCTCGGGAGCATGCTCGCAGAAATACGCGCGGGTGCAGATTTTTAGCGAGCCCCTCGGGGCCGAGGTGCGCACGCCCAAGGGCGAGGTGCTGGGTCTGACCCCATTGACCCTCGAAGGCGACGCGCTCAAGCAGGCCTCGCCCGACGGCAAGCTCATGACCGTCGTCGTGGACGCGCCTGGATACGTGGCGAGCCACTACACGCTCGAGATCCGTGGCAAGGACAAGCAGGAGATCAAGCTCCGCAAGGTCGACGAGGACGCCTTCAGGGAGGGCGTGCTCTTTCAGTACGGCTCGCAGGTCAACCGCATGGTGCGCGAGCTGATGTCCATCCAGGGCATGATCCTCGTCAAGAAGCTCGCCGAGGCCGAGCGCGCCCTCGATGAGTTTCACGCCAAGTACCCCAACATCGCCGCGAGCTACGTCCTCTCCGCCAACGTCTCCATCGTGCGCGGCGAGCTCGAGACGGCGCACGGCTATCTCCTCAAGGCGCGGTCGATCGATCCGAGCGACATGGTCGTTCAGCAGATGCTTTCGCAGCTCACGAGCTTTGGCGCCCGCAAGTATCAGAGTTTGACAGAAGAGGATCAGAAGGCCCTCAAGGAGGCGGCCGAGCAGCCGGCGGCTGGCGAACCTCAGAACGCCGCCGGACAGACGCCTCCCGAGGTGGATCCTTCTGCCAGAAACCCCGCGGGTGGCGCTCAGGTCGCCGCGCCCGATGCGGCGACGGGCGGAGCCGGTGGAACTGGCGCGACCGGTGGCGCCGACGACGGGGGTGGCTTCTGAAGAATCGCGCGCTCCTGGCTTTCATAACGGTTTTAGTGGCCGGCGCCTCCGGCACCGCCCGCGGCATCTTTGTGAATCGGGACATGCTCGAGTTCAGCTCCCGGATCGAGGAGCGCGTCCGTCAGGCCGTTCAGAACTACCTGGGTGACAACACCTCGCGCATCGTGACGTTCGTGAACATCAAGGACTTT
>DATJFU010000159.1:0-4850 GCA_035495495.1 Bdellovibrionota bacterium | reverse complement strand
ACGACAAAGCCCGCGCCCTCGTCGCCGAGGGTGACGACGCCCAGGTTGGGCGTGAGGGTCGTAAAAGCGTAGTCGGCCACCTTGGGGCGCGCGGCCGAGATGCGCGAGATCAACGAGGACTTGCCCGCGTTGGGGTAGCCCACGAGCGCGGCGTCCGCGAGGAGCTTGAGTTCGACCTGCAGGTCGCGGCTCTCGCCGGGCTCGCCCGGCTGGGCGAACTTGGGAGCCTGGTGGGTCGAGCTCTTGAAGTGCAGGTTGCCCTTGCCGCCGCGGCCGCCTTTGCAGGCGACCCAGATCTGGCCGTCGTCGACGAAGTCCACGAGCTCTTCGCCCGTCTCCAGGTCGCGGATCACGGTGCCGGTCGGGACGCGGACTTCGATGGACTCGCCGTCGCGGCCGGACTTGAATCCGCCTTTACCGGGCTCGCCGTTCTTGGCGAGGTACTTGCGCTTGAACCGAAGATCTTGAAGCGTTGAGAGCTCGTCGCTTGCGATGAAGGTGACGTGTCCGCCCTCACCACCGTCGCCGCCCGAGGGTCCGCCCTTGGGGACGTACTTCTCCCTCCGGAAGGCTACGCAACCGGATCCGCCGTGACCGGCGGCCACATGGATTTGGGCTTCGTCGATAAAACGCATACAGAAAACTCAGGTATTAGCGCAGCGCACAAGTATGGTCAAGCTGTGGGTGAGCGAGCGAAGTGCGCGGAAAAAGGGGCTTAAACCGGGCCTCAGGCCGCGGGATAAACGGAAATTTTGCGGCGCCGCTTGTCGAGGTGTTCGAATTTCACCTGACCGGCGACCAGGGCATAGATCGTATAGTCGCGGCCCAGGCCCACGTTGTGGCCAGGGTGAAACACGGTGCCACGCTGGCGGACCAGGATCTCGCCGGCTTTCACGGCTTGGCCGCCAAAGCGCTTCACGCCCAACATCTTGGGGTTGCTGTCCCGACCGTTCTTAGTACTACCGCCAGCCTTCTTGGTTGCCATGGCACGTCCTTCCGTTAGGGTCCGACTCTTCTAAGAATTACTTCTTAGCGGCGGATTTCTTGGCCGGCGCTTTTTTAGCGGGCGCGGCCTTTTCGGTTTTCTCAGTCTTGGGGGCGGCGGCGGATTTCTCTGCGCTTTCTTTTGGGCCGTCCTTCTTGCCACCGGCCAGCCGCACGCGCGAGCCCAGGGTCTTGGGCGTGAAGGCGAGGCCTTCGGCGCGGAGGTTGGAGAAGTAGCCATCCACGATTTTTTTCTTCTGATCGGCCGGGAGCGATGCCTTCTCGCCGGCGCCGTTGTCGAGCGCGGTGACGAGAAGTTCGGTCTGCTCTTGGCGGTGACCGACGGTACGCTTGTACTGCGTGCGGCGACGGCGTTTCACGATCACGTGTTTCTCGCCGCGGCCCGAGGCCAGAACCTCGGCCGTCACGACGGCGCCCGAAAGGGCCGGCTTGCCGATCCACACCTGCGACTGCGCATCGCCCGTGCCCGGCTTGCTCGCGAAAAGCACCTGATTGAACTGCAAAGAGGCACCCACTTCACCAGCGAGTTTCTCAACGCGGATCACGTCACCCGGCTGGACCCGGTATTGCTTGGAACCAGTCTCAAATACTGCGTACATAGTCCGCGGAAAATGCCCGATGAGGCCCCAGGTGTCAATGACGTAAGGCACCTGCGGTACCTAAACTAAACTAATTTAGACGCCCTTTGGAGGACCTTGGCTTGGGCGGAGTGGATTCGGCCCATGAGGGGGGATTTCAGGGCCGTGGAAAGGAACCACGGGGCCGTAGCGGCCTTGCGGTAAACGAGCCTCCCGTCGACCCAGGTGGCCCGGACCTGGGCTCCTGAAGCCGCGTAAACGAGCGAAGAAATGAGGGCGGCCGGATCCTTTGCCGGCCCCGCGGGTGCCCCGGGCTTGAGCCCCGTGGTTACCGGGGCGGCCACCGCGGGATCGAGCAGATCGATCGCAAAGAAGTCGGCTCTCTTTCCGACCTCCAGGCTTCCGATGGTTTTTTCCCAGCCGAGCGCCTTTGCCCCGCCCAAGGTAGCCAGGTCCAGGGCCTCCTGGGCGCGGACGGCCTTGGGCCCGAATCCGGGCTTGTGAACCGTGGCCGCCAGTCGCATCTCGCCAAACGCGTCGAGGGAGTTGTTGCAGGGGGCGCCGTCGCATCCGAGGGCGACGTTGATGCCCATCTTGAGGAACTCGGGCACGGGGGCGACGCCCGATGCGAGCTTGAGGTTGGAGCCCGGGCAATGGGCCACATGGGTCCCCGTCTGGAGCAGCAGTTTCTTTTCGGCGTCGGTGAGCCACACGCAGTGCGCGAGAACCAGCCTCGGCGAGGTGAAGCCGAGTCCGTGCAGGTACTCGACGTTGTCGCGGCCCGTGAGCTTGCGCACGAGCTCGATCTCGGAACGGTTCTCGCTGGCATGCGTGTGGATGACAGCGCCCTGATCACGCGAGAGCGAGGCCACCTTCTTGAGCAGCCCTTCGGTGCACGAAACCACGAACCGCGGCGCGTAGGACACGGCGATCCGGCCGCCGTCACGCCCATTCCACCGCTTGTGCAGCTCCACGGCCTCGGACAGCGCCCGGTCCGAACTTTCGCGCAGAAACGTGGGCGTGGTCTCGGGGTGGTCCATGAGGCATTTGCCGACGGAGGCGCGGATCCCGGTATCGGCCACTGCCTGCAGCACGGCCTCCGTGTGCTTGACCGTGCCCATGTCGAGGACGGCGGTCGTGCCCGTCGAAAGGCACTCGGCGATGCCCGCGAGGGCGCTGAGGTAGAGGGTCTCTTCGGTGTGCGAAGCCTCGAGCGGCCAGATCCGGGTGCGGAGCCATTCGAGGAGCTCGAGGTCGTCGGCGAGGTTTCTGAAGAGCGTCTGACAGAGGTGAACGTGCGCTTGAACCAGGCCCGGCAGGATCGCGAGGCCGGCGGCATCAAAGCGCTGGGCGCCCGCGGGGAGCTTCTTGGGCGGGCGCGAAAGGATCTCGGTGATGGTGCCATCGACGACCCGCAGACATCCCGGACGGACCGTGCGGGCCGAATCTTGGGTCACGAGGAGGCCGTTCAAGATCCACGTCTCGCGTGCGCGTGCCATGGCGGGGCTCAGCGGCGGGCTTTGCCGCTCAGATGGGAAGGAGAGAACGCCATGGGCAGAAGCTCGGCCAGGGTGTGGCTCGAGCGGATGCCCTTGCGGTCGGCGAGGTGAACCTTGAGCTGCTTGGGATCGCCGGCAAATTCCATCAAAACCTGGCGGCAGATTCCGCAAGGGGGCCAGGGGGGATCGGCGTCGGTGACGACCACGATTTCGCGGATCTCACGCACGCCCTGGGCGGCGGCGCTGACGACCGCGGTCCGCTCGGCGCAAACGGTCGCGCCATAGGACGAATTTTCGATGTTGGCCCCCGTGAAGACGCGCCCGTCACCGGTGAGGAGGGCCGCGCCGACGCGCGCGTGGCTGTAGGGGCTGTACGAGTTTTCTTGGGCTTGGCAGGCGGCGCTGTGAAGGTCTTGCGGCGACGCCATGAACCTTTACTCCCTGGCCTGCCGAGCGAGACGCTGAACCGAGCGGCCGAGGATCTTGGCCATCTTGGCGGCGCAGATCTTGGAGTTCTGAATGACTTCTTCGTGGGTCAGGCGGTGGGGCGAGAGGCCCGCGGCCAGATTAGTGATGGCGCTGATGCCCGCGACCTGCACGCCGAGGTGGTTGGCGGCGATGCTCTCCGGAACCGTCGACATCCCCACCGCGTCCGCGCCGAGGGTGCGGAGCATGCGGACTTCGGCGGGCGTCTCGTAGGTCGGGCCGAGGAGACCCGCGTACACGCCGGTGCGGACCTCGATGCCTTCTTCACCGGCAGCGGTCTTGAGGATCTCGACGCAGCCGCGGTTGTAAGCTTCGCTCATGTCCGGAAACCGCGGGCCGAGTTCGGCGAGGTGCGGCCCTTTGAGCGGATTGTCGCCCATGAGGTTCAGGTGATCCTCGATGAGCATGAGATCGCCGGGGCGAAAGCGGGTGTTGGTTCCGCCGGCCGCGTTGGTGAGCACGAGGGTCTGAATGCCCAGCGCGCTGATCACCCGGGTCGGGAAGACCACTTCTTCCATCGGGTAGCCTTCGTAGTAGTGAAAGCGGCCCTGGAGAAAAACAGAAGGCACGCCGTGAAAGCGGCCGAGCACCATGCGTCCGTTGTGTCCTTCGACCGACGTGCCGTGAAAGTGCGGGATCTCGCTGTACGGGATCGCCGTCATGTCCTCGAGTCCGTCGGCGAGCGAACCCAGTCCCGAGCCGAGGATAAACCCGACGGCGGGCTTGAGCGAGGTGCGGCCTTGGATGGCCGCCATGGCCTCGCGAAGTTTCTGGTAGATGCTCTTCTGGGACGGCTTTTGTTCAACCGTTCCCTGGACTTGCGTCATAGCGAACAGGTCATCTCACCTATTTTGAGCCGGCGTCAAGGATGAGTTTGGGCAGCCGCGGCCGGGAGGGCGAAAAGGTCAACGCTTCTCTGAAGCGGGCCTCGAGGGGGGCCATGTCGCCTTCGGGGGCGTAGACGGTCACCAGGGGATCGCCCACGGCCACCTTGGACCCCAGTTTGCGGTGAAACACCATCCCGACCCCGGGATTGACGCGGTCTTCGGCCTTTTTGCGGCCCCCGCCCAATTCCACCAGGAGTAAGCCCATTTCTCGGGCATCCATGCGTGAAAGGTAGCCCTTTTTGGGCGATTTCCAGGTGATCCGGCGCGACGAGACGGGCAGGCCGCCCGGGCCGGCCTTCTCGAGGCTGGTCGGGTCGCCGCCCTGGGCCTTCACCATCTCCTGAAATTTCTTCCAGGCGGAGCCGTCGGCCAGGCGGGCGTGGGCGAGTTTGCGG
>DATJFU010000158.1:0-6008 GCA_035495495.1 Bdellovibrionota bacterium | reverse complement strand
GGAGCGGCTGGTGCGAGGTTCGTCCCCGGGATGCATTCAGCGGGGACATGGGCGATCTCTCTCATATAGGCTGATGCCGAAGTGACCTCGGATCCGGCGGGCAAGCTGCTCCCCTGGGCGATGAGGCGCCCCACCCACTCGTCGACTTGGTGGTCCACCCAATCGTCGATCAGCCGAGGGTCCGCGGGTGCCCCATTGAAAACGACAGTGATGCTGGTGCTGGAATAGGCTTCGCCCAACCCCACGGTGAGCGTGTTGCCCTTACCGTCGTTCGACGCGCCCGGGGAGATATTGCCCCCGTGGGCCGCCGGGGTGGAGAGCACGAAACTAGAAAACCGCCGGGTCAGAAGGTCGTCCACGACCCCAAACGAGACCTTGCCCTTGTAGAAGAGCGAAAGGATTTCGCGGTCCGACGCGGACAGTCCGTGAAGCAAGCCCTTGCCGAGGGTCCTCGCGAGTTCCGCGTCGTTGAGACGAGAGTAGTTGGCCCAGGTCTGGTTGAACTCGTCCGTCGCAAGCTCCACCATCGTCTGGCAGGCTTGGGCGGACACGGTGGCGTGCGCAGGCGCGGCCGAAGCGAACAGGGATACCATCAGGGCGATCAAGACGCGGCGATTCATTGAGGATCCTTTCACAAATCAGTGTCCTGCCCCGGTGTGGGTGGGCTCCAGAGTCACGGGGCCAAGGGTCACTTCCACCTGGGAAACGGAGTGACCCGACGAGTCCGCGCTCGAGACGGACGCCGAGGGAACCCCAGTTGCCGGAGGCCCCGAGTCTGAGAGGCCCGCCAGGCACTCCTGGGGCACGTGAGCCACGGTCGAGAGATACTGGCGCGCGGATCCAATCCGGGGTGCGCCGAATTGCCGACCCACCCGGGCCGCGATCCAGGCATTGATCTCGCTACTCACCCAGGCTTCACGCGCGGCGGTGTCTCCGGCGGGCATGCGATTGAGCTCCAGGAGGAGGATGGCATGGGTCTCCTCGACCCCGCTGCCCGGCACGAAGACATAAAGATTCCCTCCCGTCGCATCACTGTTCGCGGAGACCGAACAATAGGCCTCTCCCGCCGCCGTCGCGTGGTCATGGACAAAGGCATTGCAATGGTCCACCACGAGGCTGTAAGCGATCGAGCCGTCCAGCTGGTTCGCGTAATAGAGATCCAGTATCTCCAGGTCCGAGGACGAGAGGCTCCGTACCAAGCCCAGGGCCACAGCCCGTGCCTGGTCGGCATGCCGTAAACCCCACTCCTCGCGCCACGCGTGTTCAAACGCGGCCGTCCCCAGATCCACCATCGTCTGACAGGCTTGGGCGGAGACGTCGCCCCGGGCCGGACTGGCCGTCGCGCCCAGGGCGATGAGTGCGCACAATCCCGAAAAAACCCGATTTGCTTTCATGAGGGGTTCCTTGTTTCTAAATTCTTACCGGCCCGAGTCCGCGTCGGCGCCGTCGTCGTCGTGGTGGGTCAGGACGTACAGGAGCGTGTGGCCACTCGCTTGATCCAGGTCCGACTGCGAAATGATGTTCTGGGACACCAGACACTGCGTGGGGATGCGGTCCACGTAGCGCAAGAAATCGGCTTTCGAACCGATGGCAAAACCAGCGCCCGAGACGCTACCGACGCGGGCGGCGATAAAACCGTCGACCGCCTCATTGGCGTGATCGGCATCCACGAACTCCGGGGAGCTCAAGCTAAGTGAAATGAAATCCGCTTCGTCGTTGCTGCCGGGAGGACCGATCTTGAGGTCGATGAGGTTGTACCCAGGGCTTTCGACGAAACTGAGGCTCGCCGCCATCTCGCGGGCGACGCCGTCCGACTGGGACACGCGCAGCATCCGATTGGCCCCGGAGCTTCTCAGACGCTGCCGGAGAAGTTCGCCCACGACGCCCTGGCCGACTTTGCCCCAGTGGTAGAGGTCAAGGATCTTGCGGTCCGCCTCTGTAAGTGAGCTCACAAACGCCAGAAGAGCCGCCCGTCGGGCATCAATTCGTTGGTCGGCGACGATCTCCGACCGGATGCTTTCCCACCGTGTCGAGCTCACGGTAACGAGGGTGGAGCAGACGTCCGAAGAAATGGTTTCTGCGGAGGCATCATCGGCGTGGGCCGAGAAGCTGCCGAGGGACACGATCACCGAAAGCAAAGCCAAACGGGAAATACCCATACGCGAAACCTCCATCGCAATCCAAGCGATGGGGTCTACAAGAGCAAGCGGCGGGCCCAACCCTCGCCCCGGCAAGTGGCCGGATTCTCAGGCGTAGGTCGGCTCAGACACGGACATCGCGTAGACGCGTCCGTCTAGACTTTGGACAGGATCAGCGGCCCACCAGGGCGCCGGAGCCGGGGCCCCCAATGGTCACCGGGGGCTTGCCCTGCTTCTCGGACGCATCGGCGTCGCTCAGCGGGGGCGAAGGAGGTCCCGATTCTTGGACCGAGGCCAGGGTGACGGCTTCGACCGTCCCCAGCGTCAGGTTCAGCCTAAACCGCACTTCGCGGGCCTGCCCCTGCCCCACGACCTCAGAAAGGTACGAGTGAACCCGCTGCATCGTCTCCGTGCAGGTTTGAGCATCGTCAAAGGCGAACCTGCGGCCGCGGCCCGGGCCCACCGAAGGGGTCAGATCCACGCCGAACATGGTGTCATCACAGTTCACGCTGCCCACCGAGCTGCGGTCGCCGGCCAGGAGCGGCACCGCCACGGGGGGATACGGTGAACCGGTGAATCGAACGGTCAAATCCGTGTACTGGGGGTTGGCGACAAAGACGTCGAGGGCGGCCGCGCCGCGGGCGCCGAAGGTGGCCAGCGCGACCGACGCGAATCCCAGGACCTTTAAAGAGTGGCGAAACGACATGTGAGACTTTCCTCGCTTTTTTACAGTTTGCTCGTCCGGGGCGTCGCCACGGACTGAGAACATTTGGCGAGATTCCACCCACCCAACACCCTGCATTAACGGTCATTTCCCTTGCCTCCCATGCCAGGTGCCCCCAACATGTCTGTCTACCTACCGGACGCGCGGAGCGCGTCCTTGCGCAACCGAGGAGCCCACCATGCCCCGTTTTGAACAACTTCCTGAAACGCGCCGCACCGGCGCCGGCTGGACCACCAAACCCGGAGATGAGGCCTGCAGCACCCTGAACTCGCTGCCGTACCACACGTTTCGCACGTACTGTGACCCGTCGCTGCGCAAGATCGTCATCGAGCGGACCACCATCCGCATGGAGTACAGCGACGACGGCCGCGGCGGCTGCACCGGGACCGAGGTCAAGAGCGTGGCCCGGCTTTTCACCGACAAGGACTGCCGCCCTGACGGCACCACCGGCATGAGCGACGCGGAAGCCGAATCCGAGTGGCATGCATGGCAGAAGCTCCACGGGGCCGATGAGTCCGAGAACCTTCTGACCGGCGGCGCGAGCACGGCCGGCAAGTCCACCGGCGGCAAGCCGGCGGCGGCCAAGAAGACCTCAAAGCCCGCCAAGAAAGCCAAAAAGGCCTCGAAGAAACCGGCGAAGAGGGCGGCCAAGAAACCGGCTAAAAAAGCTGCCAAGAAGGCCGCAAGAAAGCCGGCCAAGAAAGCCGCTAAGAAGAAGCCCGCGGCCAAGAAGAAGCGGAAGTAAAATTCAAAAGGTGGAAAGCAACGTGCCGTTGCCTTCCACCCTTCTCAAGACTTTGTACTGAGTTCAACGCAACGATCTGTTGCTTTGCCGGCTTTACCGCCCGCGGTCTGAGCTGCCGGCATCAGCCACTTCGCCAATGGTCGCCGGGGCCGGATCGGCCGCAGTGTCGCCTTCGCTCGAGGCGACATCGCCGGGTCCTTGAGGGGCCTTAAAACATTCTTCGGGCATGCCCGAAAACCACTTCACGTAGGTGCTGACGTCGTCCGTGGGAAGAATGCTGCCCAGCTGATGCGAAACCTCCCGGGCTACGTGCTCCCTGAGACGGGCCTTCAGGACGGAGGCATCGATTTCATCGCCATGCAGCGGCAGCCGGATCTCGTGCCCGTCGTTGGAGATCAGCAGTGAAACATCGCCATCGGCACCCACCTCGGCAAAGATACGGCCGCGGTCCGAGGACTCCTCGGGTTGGAGAGTGAGCTTGGTCAGGTCGCCCCAGAGGGCAATGCGGTTACCTTTGCCGGCCCGGTGAGCCGCGATCTGAGCCCGCAAGCGCCTGTCCAGGCGCTTTTGAAAGCGCTCGATCTGCTGAGCCGCCGTCGCCACCTTCTGGTCCGTCAAAACGGAGGTCCAGGCAACGTAGAAGGCCTGCCGGTTCATGTCGGCGGTCAACTCGCAGAGGCCGGTGGCCACTTCAGCCGATGCAGGCGCCACGTAAAGATCGCTATGGTTGGCGCCCAAGCCGGCCAATGCGGGATCCGGCGTGTAGTCGGCTGACGGCTCGTCGGCCCGCGCGGCCCCGCCAAGGGCCAGGGCACCCGCGATAACCAGAACCGATTTAAGAGAATTTTGAACCATAGACCTCACCTCCCGACGAATGGATCATCTCAAGGAAGGCCCTCGCCCCGGACTGAGGGATATTGGCAGGTTTCAATGCCCGGCCGGGGCCTGGGTGTCCGGGCCGTGGGGCGTGTGCCCCACGTGGACCGTGGGATGGGCGGGGTTGTGATCGCTGTCGGTCACTCCCCTCTGTTCGTAGACGGGTTGTCCCCCACTGATGCCCACGATGGCCGCCAGGAGGTCCAGGCCGTGGAACCCGTCCATTGAAAAGGGCTCGGCCACAAAGTCCCTGAATCGCCTGGGCGAGAGATCCACGGCAATGCGGATTCCCCGATCGGGCCGATGGGCGGCCGCCTCGGTGAGCGCTAGCTCCCTGAGTTGGCGGCACCTCTCCTGGGAGATGGGAAAATCCAACTGGTGGCCATCGACATAAAGGAGGAGCGTCGAGGGAGCGGGGGCCCCCGGAAAAAGCGGAGTCAGCGCCCGGCAGTTGAGCATCCCCAGGGCGGAACCGTTCACATCTCGAAGCTCGAGCCCATAGTCCAGGATCCTCCGGACGGCGCCCACATGGAACTCCCGCTGGGGCGAGTCCGCCTGCGCCACGTCGGCCGCGGCGCCGAGGAGCAGGACACCCAACCACACCGAAAATGTCCTTCTCCAGAAAGCCATCAGCGCCCCGCGGGTGTGCGAAATTCGCTCGGAGTGGCGAAGTGGGTGGGGGGCGGTCCGGGCGCAAAGTCCCCGCTGGAGCCTTGTCCCCGGCTCTTGGGCACCTCGTCTCCGGTGGTGGTCGCCGGAGTTTCTTTGGGCGTCATGGTTCGCTTGGCGAGGTCCAGGCACGCGGCCAGCGCGGACAGTTGGGCACTACAACGATTGCAACATCCGCTGGCATTGCCGGGAACCATTTCAGCTCCCGCGGGCTGGCAGTCCGGAGTCTCCTCCCCGCAGGCCCTGAGGGTATCTATCTCAGCCATGCACGGGGACTCACGCCCCGTAGAATACGCGTCCCGGATGACCTGGCAGTTGATGGGGGCCACACTGGGACAAGACTGTGCCACGTCATGGGCTAATCCGCAGGCATCCACGGAATAGCCGAAGAGATCGGGATTCATGCAGGCCGTGAACAATAGGGATCCCCCCAGCAAGGCACTGACCGAGATCAACGCCCCCAAATCAAGCCGCATGCGGAATGTCTCCCTTCTTCTTCATCTCGAGGTACCAGTCGGGCGGATTGAAGTTCTCGCGCGGAAACGGGATCCGGTTGACCTCGATCTCGTGCATGAACGTCGGCAGATATCCCGTGGGGATGAATTCGCCCACGATCTTGCCGTCCTGGGTGCGGCCCCGTTGCACGAAGACGAAGATGTCCTTGGTCACGTACCGGCCGGCGGCGTCGATCTCCGGAATGATTTCGGCGATATTGGTGATCTTGCGGCTACCGTCGCTCAGACGCTTGATCTGCACGACGACGTTGATGGCCGCCGAGATCTGGCGCCGGATCGCCTGGGGCGGGACGTTGTTGTCGCCCATCATGGCCAGGGTCTCGAGACGGACGAGGGCGTCG
>DATJFU010000157.1:0-5299 GCA_035495495.1 Bdellovibrionota bacterium | reverse complement strand
CCGCTGCCAGTCTTCACCGGTGCGAGGAGGTGCCTTTTCCTGCGGCGCCCGCAGGGGCTTCGACCATGTTCACGCCCTGGCTCATGATGGCGCCAGCGACGGGGATGATCACGGACCGCGGCATGATTCGCGGCAAGAAGACCATGAGCTTGTTGATGAGGCCCGGCACCACCGTGGGCTTGCCCTTGAGCATGCCGTCGATACCGACCTTGGCCACCGCCGCCGCCGACATCATGGCCATGCGGCCGCTGGCCGTCAGGCTCTGACCGGCCTGCTCGAGAAACTCGGTGTAGGTTCCACCGGGGCAGAGGCAGGAGACCTGGATGTTGGAGCCCTTGAGTTCAAAGTGCAGGGCCTCAGAGAAGGTGCGCACGTAATACTTGGAGCCGGAGTAGACCGCGAACCGGGGCACGTGCACGAACGAGGCGATCGAGGCCACGTTGGAGACATATGAGGGCTTGCCGTGGCTCAGCATGTGCTGGGCAAAGAGGTAGGTCGTCTCGGTGAGGCTGAAAAGGTTCAGCTTGATGGTGTCCATCTGGCGGTCGAGGGGCCGCTCGAGAAAGGGGCCGTACGCGCCGATGCCGGCGTTGTTGACCAGGATCTGAATTTTGCGGCCGCCGGCCGTGGCCTTGGAGAACAGCGCCTGCGCCGAACCGTCTTTGGAAAGATCGAGGGCGATGGTGTCGGCTTCCACCCCGTACTTGGCCTTGAGTGCCTCAGCCAGCTTGTCGAGCCGGTCCTGGCGGCGGGCCACCACGATGACCGACGCGCCACGCTCAGCCAGCTGCCGCGCGTATTCTTCGCCGATGCCGCTCGAAGCCCCGGTGACCACTGCCCACATACCGTTCAGATTCTTCATGGTGGGGGAACTTAACACAGCGGGCAAGGGGCGGCCATGCCCAGCGGGGGCATGCAATGCGCGTCGGACTACCTGAAATCTCAGGGCTTTTGCGGGTCGGTGTGCGTGAGGGCCGCGGGGGCGGCTTCGCACTTGAGGCTGTGCTCGCCATCGGCTCGCACGAGCTTGGAACGGTCCGGGGCGGAGGGTGGAATCCGAAGCTCCTGGATCCCCTCCGCGACGGCGTCCGTACCATCGGGGTGGAGCAGCAGGCTGACGAGGTCGGAGGTCTCAGTGACCTGGGCCACGGTGTACTTGAAGCTCGCGGCGCCCTCGTGGATGACCTGCACGACGCCAAAGCTGTCCGAGGACGTGGCGTCCGTCGCGATGAGGCTGGGGATCATGGCGCCGCCTTCGCGGTCCACCTCATCCGACAGGACCACACCCAGGCTCAGGGCCTTGCCGTCGCCGTCGACGCAGCTAAACGCCGGCGGCAGAGAAGCCCGAGCCGAACTCGTCCATCCCGCTGCTGCCGCCACCGCCAAGGTCATGACTGTGAGTGTTCGCCCCATGGGCAAAGAATAGGCGTTTTTCACCGAAGTCGGCAAGCGGTACAACCAAATGAATGATCCTTCGCCTCAAAGACGTGTCGGTCCAGGTCCGTGGCCGGGCTCCGATCCTGGATCGGGTGAGCTTTGAGGCCGGCGAGGGTCAGTTTCTCGCCGTTCTGGGCGAGAACGGCGCCGGCAAGACCACGCTCCTGGACCTGCTCATGGGCTTCAGGGCCCCGACGTCGGGCGAGGTGAGGGTGCTCGACGCCCAGCCGCATCTGGATCCGTGGAAGACTCGCTCCTCCATCGCCTACCTCTCCGAGAAGGTCGACATGCCTGGGGACTGGTCCATGGGGGAGTTTCTCAGATTCCACCGCGCCTTTTACCCGACGTACTCGGAGGCCCGCGAGCACGAGCTCGTTTCGCGCTTCAAGGTGCGGATCGAGGAGCGCATCGGCAACCTCTCCGCGGGCGAGATCCGCCGCGCGCAAATCGTGGCGGCGCTGTCGATCCATCCCAAGCTCATCGTGGTGGATGAGGTCACGGCGGTTCTGGACATCATCGGGCGTCGCCGGTTCATGGAGACCCTGACCGAACTCCGGCGCGGCGCCGGCTGCACGGTGATCATGGCGACCAACATCCTGGAGGACCTCGAGGCCCACGCCACGGACATCCTGCTTCTGCAGGGCGGGCGCGTGGTCCATGGGTCGACGATGCCGCTCTTCTTGGACGGGTCCAAGCCCCGGGGATTCTCGGCCCACGTGGCCGAGCTACTCGAAAAGAGCATGAATGCGAGGGCCTGAGCGGTGCTGATCCACTTTCTCAAGCGTGACTTCGCGACCTACCGGGCCTTCTGGGTCGTGCTCGTCCTGATGACCCTCATCGCGACGCCGTTCTTGGGATCGCGCGAGGACCAGGCTCTCTTCATCCTCGCGTACCTTTACTTCTTCTTCGCGGTGAGCCCCCTGAGCTCCCTCGTCGGCGTGACCTGGCGGTCCCAGCACGTGATGTCGCGCAACTACCTGCTCTCGCTGCCCGTGCCCCGGCGCAAGATGTTCCGGTGGTTGCAGTACCGGTCCTACGTCTTCTGGGTGCCCTACCTTGCCCTTTGCTTCTGGGCGCCGCTCCTGTCCCGGGGCTTCTGGAGGTTTCTGGTCTTTCTGAAGCTGGGCTATCTCGAATACGTGTCGGCCTGTTTCTTGGGCATTTTCTGGTTCATCAACAGCGGCATCACCATGCAGCTCCTCACGGAGCGGATCACGGGCTACCTGCACCTCCGGCTGCGGTTTCTCGCCTGGGTGGCCATGGTGGGCGGCTTTCTGCTCGAGATCGTGATCCTCATGGCCCCCCTGGCAGGGGCCCAGCGTTGGGGCCTGGGTGCGGCACCCTACTTGGCCCTTCTCCTCATCATGGGCATCGGGCACTACCTTTTGGCCCGTAAGCTCTGGATCTGGCGGTAAAAAATACACGGTCTTTGACACTGTGTTCCACTCTCGATACACCGCGTCGCCTGGCCCATGGGGGGCCAAGAACACAAACGGGTGATGGTCGGGGGAGGGAGTTCGCACCGTGTTTCTTGGGGTTTTGCTCTTAGCAGCCTTGATCGTTTCGCCGTCGGCCCAAGCCTCGGAGGGCAGCGTGTTCATGGACGCCGTTGGGTCCCTGGTGGGCCGCTACGCCGCCGGGACCGGCGCCGGCAGCGAGTTCACCCGTGGGGTGGTCGAAGACATCCAGCGCAGCTTGGGCGTCTCCGTGGATCACTCCGAATCCCTGGCCCACCTTCTCCGCCGTATGTCCCCCGAAGAGATCGAGGCCATCCAGAACCTGGATAGCGTCCGCCTTTTCAGGGAGAACGTGGCCACGATGGAGGGGCGCCTTCGCTCGGCCGGGTTGATGGGCGAGTCCCTTTCGGCCTCGGCCCGGGCGCGCCTGACCGACATGGCGGCCGAGCTTTTTCCCAAGCGGGCGGATTTCTTGGCGGCCCGCGCTCCCGAGGGTTCGTACGCTTCGACCGCCGAGGCTTTTCTCTCGGGCTCGTCCGCCGAGGCCGGCGCTTCGGCCACCGCCGACGCGGCCAAGGTCTTTAACCGTGACGAACTTCTGCGCCTGCTCAAAACCCGTGGCGTCGGCGCCAAGGAGATGCTTCCACATCTGCGAGCCGCGACCTCGGCGGGGCTCGTCAGCGACGAAGCGGTCGTGCGGTTCATGAAGCTGGACGGCATGCCCGTCGTGGGCGCCGCGATGCGCTTTGCCCCGGGGCTCCGTAACCGCATCCTCGCCGATCCCTCGTTCTTCATGAAGCTCATCGCCGAAGAAGCCATCGGCGTGACCACCACGGTCGCCGGCTACTACACGTCGGATCCCGATCACTTCTGGAACAAGGCCGACCTCATGACCGTGGATGTGGTCTCGGTCATGTTCGTGGACTTTGCACTGGTTTACTTTCTGACCCCGCAGCTGGCGCACCAGCTTCGCCCCACGTCGGCCCGCACGGGCTGGCTCAACCAAGGCCGCGACTATCTGCAGTCCCTGCCGCAGAACGTATTTGAGGCCAATCCCTCGGCGGGCCCGGGCTACTCCCTGGGCCAGCGGGCGGCGTCGTTCTTCTACAAGGGCGGCCAGTTTGCCGTCGTCGGCGGCGCGGCCGGCCTCGTGGGCACGGCTTTGACCCACGGTCTGTACTACGTCGAGGGTCGCGACCAGGGCAGCCTGCCCTCGGTTCCGGTCTCGGGCGAGCAGTGGAGCGAGTTCTTGTTCATCTCGAGCAACCCCCGCTACCAGATGCTGGCGGGCGCCGAGAAATGGGTCATCGAGCCGCTCTTGGGCCGCCGGCCTGTGCTCATGATGCTGGCCACGGTCGGCATCCGCTGGGGCAACTCGTACCTGGGTTCGCTGCACTGGATGCACTTTGCCGGGCGCGTGAGTTCGGGAACGCCGCACACGGCGCAAGCCGCTGCCGCGACCCCCGCAGAAAGCGGCGTGGGCACGGCCTCAGCCGGCGTCTGCCTCGGCGGCGCGCCCGAGACGCAGCCGGGCTCCGTGGGCTGCCAGGTGCACGTCCTGGGGCCCCATTGCTCCGACGAAGAGCTCCAGGGCCAGTTCATGGGTGACGGCATCCCCGTGGGCGCGGCCTGCGTCGCGCCTTAATTCAGCGGGGTGGAATTTGGGCCAGCACGGGGCGCTTGGGCGTTCGAGGACGCCCCACGCCCCGGCTGTGGTGAGTCTTGGAGGGCGTGAACCGGTCAACCGCCGCGGATCAGCTTTTCTACCCTCACGCGGACCTCTCTCGGTTCGTCCGGCCCCAATTCACCGATCACCACGACGGCCTCACCGTTAGGGCGCAGGCGGAGTCTAGCTCCTCCAAAACCCACGGCCTCAAGCCGGTTCTTGCCCAAGTAGGCCTTGAGGGCCTCAAAATGGCGGCCCCAGTGGATCACCCTCGTATAGGCGAGGGCGTCCCAGAAGCGGCCCACGGGATTTCCCTTCTTAGCGCCGGTGATCGCACGTGAAATCAGGGCAGATATCGCCCTGAGAAAATTCCCGAATTGGGCTCGAGTGGGGGCCTTTACCAGTAGATGCAGGTGATTCCCCACGTTTGCGGTCCGGTAGACTTTCACACCGTGGGCTTCAGCGCGGCCAAAGATGATGCGGTCAACACGCGCGCGGTTTTGGTGATGAAGAAGGGACCAATGGCCTCGGGCCCTCTTCGACTTCAGCACGAGGTGAATGGGGCGTGACAGATCCAAGGGCCTGCGGCGCTTTCTCTTGCCGGCTCCCAGATCGCCGCCGTGATCGGGGCGTCCCATCTCGGATTTGGGCAGCAAAGACAGCTGGGCGAAACGCCGGGTGGCCATGGCTTCAGTTACTTCAATCTGCCGTTTGGGGCAATATTATTTTTTCGGCCAAC
>DATJFU010000156.1:0-6551 GCA_035495495.1 Bdellovibrionota bacterium | reverse complement strand
ATCATCACGGGCATGCTGGAAAGATCAAACTGATACGTGCGGTTGTTCTTGGTGTCGTTGCCGATGGTCTGCTTGGCCACGCCCTCGACCCGGATGTCCATGGTCACCTTCTTGCTCAAGATGAACTGCAGCTCGCCTCCGGCATAGAAGCCGTTCTTGAGCGCGTCGAGGCCGGTCACCTGGGCGAACTGGGCCATGTTGAAGAGAGCGAATCCGCCAAAGCCCCGGATCCTGAGCGTCTTGCGTCCCCGAGCCTGCGCCACCTCCCCCTGCATGTAGGGACGAGGATTGCCGGCGGGCTGGGGCTCGGCGCCGCCCGGCGGAGACGAGAGCGTGGACCCGCCCTCGCTGCCATAGAGCGCGAGAAGGTCGCCCGCGATCCAGCCGACCTCCCCCGTCTCGGTCCGCGCCTTGTAGAAGCCTTCGGTGGGGAGATTGCTCACGGCGAGCGCGGCGCCCTTTTTGAGGGTCATGACCACCTGGGCGTCGGCCTTGGGACCCGAGAGCAGAGGCGCCGAATCGGCCTCGACCCGCGCCTGGCGCGCCGCCTGGGCGGCCGGAGAAACCGAGAGAGCGATGAGCAGGGACGCGAGCGCGAGACCGATCCGCGTCTTGGATCCCATCACCAAGTCACCCGCAAGAGATCCAAGGGATTGACCTTCGTTCCGTGCACCACCGCGCCCCAGTGAAGGTGCGGCCCGGTCACCCGGCCCGTGGCACCCGCGAGACCCAGGAGATCACCGCCCACGACCCGCTGGCCCTCGGCCACCTGGATCTTGCTCAAGTGCCCGTAGAGCGTGAAGATGCCAAAGCCGTGGTCCAGGATCACGGTGTTGCCCGTGTAGTAGAGGTTCTTGGCCAGGGCGACCCGCGCCTCGCCGGCCGCGTGCACGGGCGTGCCGACCCGGGCGCGGAGATCCACGCCTGAGTGGTAACTCGCGAGTTCGCCGTTGAAGAGCCTTTTGTTTCCGTATCGGCTGGTCACCGCGGTGCCGATCGGAAGGTTGAAACCCTGGAGCAAGAAGGGCTCGAGCACCGACGCCGCGTAGGTCTTGGCCGTCTCTTCTTTCTCGGCCTCGATGCGAGGCAGGGCGTCTTCGGGCGGCTTGACCCGGGTCGGGTCCACCTTGAGGATCTCGGACTTGTACTTGCCCAGGCGCACGTCGATGTCTTGCTTCACGGCCCAGTGGCTGGTGGGCGTGTCGAGGTGTACGTAGATCGCGGACGCACCCACGGGGTGGTCGTAGGCGACGCCCACGAGGGCTCCCCAGGTCGACACCCGCGCGGCGACCGGAGCGCCCGCCGCCGCCGAAGCGAGGGGGCGCCCGGGTAGCGGAAAGAACGGAAAATCGATCTCCTCAAAGGACCCCATGAGGTGGAGTCCCGCGGGCTCCTTGCCGGGATCAAACGAGACGGTCACCACCAGGATTCCGCCGTTGACCGGATCACGTCGCGAAAGATGAACGTGGCCGCCGCCCAGGGGCCCCGCGTCCACCGTGGCCTGCAGACGGTCAGAGTGATCGGCCTCGGGATGTTTGGCGGCGCCGGAGCAGGACCCGAAAATGAAGAGCCCTAGGGCGAGGACGGTGGGCCTATTGGCCCGCAGCTTCGGACGCGACCGCCCGCGCGGCCACCTTGCCGTCGCTGAATCGGATTTGGAGTTTTTGTCCGGGTCCAATGTCATGGGCTTGACGGAACAGGCGGCCCTCCGCTCCGTCTTCGTCTTCGGCATGCACCAGGGCATAGCCGCGCTCGAGGACCCGGAGCGGTGAAAGCGCATCCAGCCGACCCATTTGATTTTCAAGCAGGGCCCGGCGTTTGACCAGGAGATTTCGGGTCGCTTGCTCGAGCCGCGCGGTCCATTCGTCCAGGCGCTGCGCCTGTTCGCGGAGCCGATCCTTGGGGTTCACGAGCCTCGCCGCCACGTGCGAAAGCAGCACTCGCCGCTGGTCCAAGCCCCTCTTCACGGCGTCATTCAAACGTCGCCCCAGATCGGTCACCGCGCGAGGCGCGTCCACCCAATCCGCGGAGACGATCTCCGCCGCCGCGGAGGGCGTGGGCGCCCGGAGGTCCGAGGCAAAGTCCGAGATGGTGAAATCGATTTCGTGTCCCACGGCGGAGACCACGGGGAGCTGCGAGGCGCGGATGGCCCGAGCCAGGCGCTCGTCGTTGAAAGACCAGAGGTCCTCCATGCTGCCGCCGCCGCGCGCGAGCACGACCACGTCGCCTAGAGAATGGCGGTTCGCGAGCTCCAAGCCCCTGAGAACCTCCTCGGCCGCGCCGTCTCCCTGGACCCGCGCGGGGATGACGGTCACGCGCATCTGCGGGGCCCTGCGGCCCAAGATGTTGAGCATGTCCTGGATCGCCGCGCCCGAGGGCGAGGTCACGACCGCCACCCGGCGCGGAAAACGGGGAAGCTTTCTTTTCTTGGTGGAATCAAAGAGGCCCTCGGCCTGGAGCCGGGACTTGAGCTGCTCAAACGCCGCCTGGAGCGCACCGGCGCCCAAGGGCTCGATGTGGTCGACCGTCAGCTGGTAGCTGCCCCGGGGGGCGTAGACCGTGACCCGGCCGCGCGCGAGCACTTCCATCCCGTCGCGGGGCTCAAACCGGGGGCCCTGGCGGCGCGACCAGCCAAAGGCGGCGGCGGCGATGGTGGCCCCCGAGTCCTTCAGTGAAAAATAGAGATGGCCGGAGGACGCGGGCCGGCAGTTGCTGATCTCGCCCTGGATCCAGACCTGTGTGAACTGCGGCTCTAGCGTGCCGCGGATGGCCGAAGTGAGCTCCGTGACGGTCCAGGTCTTAGGCTTGGCCGGGGCTACAGGGAGATCAAAGAGTGGGAGCCCCTGGAGATCCATCCCCGGGTTTTAGGGGCTGTCGTCGTGCTTCGCAAGCCTTTTGAAGATGTCGTAGGACTTCAGGTAATTGAGCGTCTCTTGCACCTGAAAATCGGTCTTGGGGTCCACCACGGCGGGCGTCATGGCCGCGTCCTCGCCCTTGGGAGAGGCCGCCGCCTTTCCCGACTCGATCTGCTGCAGCTCCTCAGGCGTGTACTCACCCGCGTTAGAACCGTCCTCGTCGCCGTCGTTGCGGATATGGCCTTCGAGGTCCCGTTCCCTGAGCGTCGCGCGGGCCACGCGGGCCTTGGCGAGAAGATCGTTGTCGTACTCGTCCAGATACAGGTCGGGCGCGACGCCCTTCTCCTGGATGCTCCGGCCGCTGGGGGTGTAATAGCGCGCGATCGTGATCTTCATCCCGGCGTTGGAACCCAGGTCCATCACCTGCTGAACGGATCCCTTGCCGAAGGTGGTCTGCCCCACGATCACGGCGCGTTTGTGGTCTTGAAGGGCGCCAGCCACGATCTCGGCGGCCGAAGCCGTGCTGCCGTTGACCAGCACCGCGAGCGGTAGATCCTTGGCCACGGTCCAGTTGGGCCGCGCGTGCTTGACCTCTTTGCGATCGCGGTCACGCCCGATGGTCGACACGACCACGCCCTTGTCCATGAAGAGCGAGCTGACCTCGACGGCCTGATCCAGAAGCCCGCCCGGGGTGTTGCGCATGTCGAACACGAGGCCCTTGAGCTTGTTCTTGTGGTCCATCTTCTCGATGGCCGCCTTCATGTCCTTGCTGGCGTCCTCGTTGAAGTTGCGCAGACGGATGTAACCGTAGCCCGGCTCGAGTTCCTCGAACTTCACCGCGCTCATCTTGATGGTCTTGCGCTTCAAGACGACGTCGCGGACGTGATCAAAACCCTTGCGATAGATGGTGAGCGTGACCTTTGAGCCGTCGGCCCCCCGCATGTTGGCGACCGCCTCGTAGAGGGAGAGGCCCTTGGTGCTCTTGCCGTCGATCTTGACGATGCGATCGCCGGGCCGGATCCCGGCGTACCAGGCGGGCGTCTCTTCGATCGGCGCGATGATCGTCAGCACGTTGTCCTTCATGCCGATCTCGATGCCCAAGCCCCCGAACTTGCCCGAGGTATCGACCTTCATGTCCCGGTAGAGATCCGGCGCCAAGAAAGCCGAGTGGGGATCCAGGGTTTCCATCATCCCCTTGATCGCTCCGTAGATCAGATCCTCGTGTTTGACCTCGTCGACGTAGTTGTCCTCCACGAACCGGAGGACTTTTTCGAACATCTCCACGTTGGCGTAGCGTTTGTCCTGCTCCTTGCGGGCGCCCTTGGCGGGCGCGGGATCAGCCCAGGCTTGGAGAGGCATCAGAGTTGCGAGAAGGAGGGCGAGGATTGACGCCATAAGAAAAAATTATCTCAGTTGGCGACCCACTGCAATGGATCGACGGGCACGTTACGCGACCGAATCTCGAAGTAAAGTGGTTGCCCGCCCCCATCCGTGAGACCAATGACGTCTCCCGGACCGACCCAGTCTCCCTTTTGTTTGATAGCGCGCCCCAGGCGGCCGCAGAGCGAATAAAAGGCGGCCCCGTGGTCGATGATGAGCACGTTTCCGTACTTGGGCAGGACGCCGGTGAACACGACCTGCCCGGCAGAAATTGCCTTAACACCGGACCCCGACACCGTGCGGATGCTCAGGCCCTTTCTGAATACATGCAGACCCGAGTCGGGATCATAGGCCCGCCCGTACCCTTCGACGACCTGTCCCGAGACCGGAAACGGCAGGTGCCCCTTGAGCCGGGCAAAGTCGCCGCGCATCACCGCGCTCGACGCCCTTCTCCGGGACTCCTCGATGCGTTCAAATTCGACCCGCGCGTTGAACTGCCCGATCAGGTTGTCCACGTGGCCTTCGGCATCCTTGAGCTTGCGGTAGTTTTCGAGGTGGTCGGCGCCCATCGCCGCCAGACGAACGCGGTCGCCCTTTCGTTCTTCTTGAAGCTTGCGGTGGAATCGGATCACCTCTTCGCGCTCCTTGAGGTCCTGAACCGCGTACTGAAGCCGCTGGCGCTCCTCGTCGATGCGGGACTGCAGATCGTCGGCGTCCGTGAGATCGGCCTTCATGGCCTCGATGATCTTGAGGCTCCGATCCACGAGGGCCGCCATCACGCGGCGCCGGGGGGCTTCGAGCTCCTCGCCCTTCGGAAAATCCTGGCGGTCCGGCGCCTGGCCCGCGGAGCGTGAGAGTTCCATGAGATTGGACTGCACCCGCTCGCGCTGCGAGGCCACGCGCTCGTTGAGGCCTGATCGGCGCTTCTCGAGCTCCTCGACCACGTTCTTGAGCTCGCCCATCCGGCGCTGGCTCAGATCCCGCTCTTTCTGGAGGAGCGCCACGAGGTCCCTGAGCGCGCGTGCCCGCTCGCGCTCTTTTGCCCGGGTCGACGCGCCGTCGCGGAGGCGGGTCACGAGTTTATCCTCGGCCTGGGCCACCTGCGTGCGGACCCGGTCGAGCTCACCATCCGAGCGGGTGGGTGGAACGAGGGCGGCCATCGCGGACGCGGAGAAAAAGAAGGAGGCCGCGATCGCGGCCGAACGCCTCACCTGTCTCCCCCGCGGGCGGCCGACCAGGCACCGAGGAGCGCGGCTGCCCCCCCGATCAGTACCGCCGCCAGGGCCAAGGTGAGCGGCAGAGCTCCTCCGGGCGCCGGGAGCGAGGCCAACAAGGGCGATAGCGCACGGATGCGGGCGCCGATCCAACCGCCCGCCGGAAACCAGAGCGCCAGCGTGAGGGCGCCCGCCGTCCCGCCCGCGACGAGGCCCGCGACCACGCCGGGCAGCCGCGAGGCGAGCTCGCCGCCGCCCCAGAGACGCAGAAGAGATGTCGACTCGCCGAGGATTCCCCAGTTCATCCGGGCCATCTGAGACAGCGCGGCGATCACCGCGGCGCCGATCGCGAGGGCGAGCACCCGCGCGAGCCAGCGCATGGCGTGGATAGCCGAGAACACGCGGCCCGAACGCCCTTCGGAGCGGTCGACCTGCAGCACCCCCGGGAGCGAGCGCAGCCGAGCGACCGTGTCGTCACCGAGCGCGCCCGAGACCGTGATGTAGCGGGGAACCACCGTGTTCATCTCGCTGCCGAGCTCCAGAAGCTGGTCGGCCAGCTGCGGATACGTGCCCTTGAGCTCACCCACGAACTGCGCGCGATCCACGAACCGCGCCGTCACCTCCGGGCCCACGACCGCGCGGACCGCCTTGAGGGGGCCGTCGGCCGTCTCACCCTGCGCGGGCGGGGCCAGGTAGACCGTCGCGACGGAGTCGTTGCGCAAGTGTTCCACCGCCGGTGCCAATCCACGGTCGACCCAGATGAGGAGTCCCATCATGAGGAGCAGAAAACCCGCCGTCGCCGCGCCGAGTCCTTGCGAGAGGGGCGCGACCCGCCAGGGGCGCAAGGCGATCTTCAGTAGATACACAGGTTGTCCTCCATGAACACGCGGCCCCCCCGGAGAAGGGCGCAGCGTTTGCGCACGCGCCGGACGATCTCGGGGTCATGGGTGGCGACGACCACCGTCGTCCCGTCGCGGTTGGCGCGAACGAGGGAGTCCATGAGAGACCAGGTGTTGGTGCGATCCTGGGCGCCCGTGGGCTCGTCCGCGAGCAGGAGCTCGGGCTTGCGCGCCAGGGCCCGCGCGACCGCCACGCGCTGCTG
>DATJFU010000155.1:0-8009 GCA_035495495.1 Bdellovibrionota bacterium | reverse complement strand
CGTCGGTCTACCTCCATAACGAGTACCGGGGCTACACCCAGCTCGAACGCCTTCTCGAGGTCGTTCGGGGGCATTTTCCACAGGAAGTGGAATTCATTTCCGGGGTCGAAAACCACCTCCAGGACGAGCGCAACCACTACCGCATGTTTCGCATGTACTTTGAGAGCCAGGGCCGCATGCCGTTTCAGGTGGGAGCCCGGGCCGGGTACGTGGATCAGATGGTGCGGCGGGTGTTTGGCCGATCCCTCGATGGCTTTGACATGGGTCAGACCGTCGCCGAACCCCACCGATTCTTTACCCTCTGCCGGCTGATCATGGTGACGGAGTCGCGGGGGATCCGCCAGCTCGATACGCTGCTCTCAAAGACGCCCGCGGGCCTCCTGGTCTCGACCGACGCCCGGCTCATCAACATCTTCAGAGTGATCCGGCGGGACGAGCCCTCCCACTCGGCGCCGTATCGGCGGTGGCTCGCCTCCCGGGGCCACGCAGACGTGACCTGGGCCGAGCGGGTCGCGGATGCCACCACCCACTACGGGCTCATGCTATTCGGGCTTCCCGCCCTCTGGCTCAATCCATTTGTCCGGAGAATCGCCGAGTTTCCGGCCTAGAGCAGGCCGGCCAGGAGATCGAGGGCGTGAAACGCGGCGCGGGTACCGAGCTCGCGCCGGGGCTTGCGGGCCTCGGGTTCTGAAAGCCAATCTGTCCAGGCGCCGCCTGACTGGAGCATGCCGTCCAAGGCGTACAGATGGATGTGGTCGATCCCGGCCGCCTTGGCCGCGGCCCAGTCGGCGGCTAGTTCACGGGGGTCGCCGAACCCTTGGGTCAGGGCCGGAAAGGTGATGGTCCCGACCTCTCCCAGGTCCAAGCCCGCGCGGTCACCGTCCCGCTCTCGCGCCCGTTGTCCGTAGAGGTACGCTAGGTCCGGGCCCAACTGCGCGCCCAGAACCTTTTTGAACTCGGGTCGGTAGGCCATGTACGAGATCTCGTCCCAAGGGAGATCCACGAGGGGCAGGCCGAGTGCGCGGGCCACGCGGTCGCGCTTGGCCGAACCGTGGAGGACCAGAGGTGTCGTGACCGCGTGGGCCCGGATGCCGCGGGAGTGGAGTTCGCCCAGGAGATCGGAGAGGGCCGCTTGCGCCGAGGCATATCCGGCGTCGTTCTTGGCCGAGCGCAGCCGGCCCAAGGCCTTGAACCAGTGGTGGGCGGCGAAGTCGGATTGGAGACTCGCCATGAACTGGGCCGAGGGCTCAAAGCCCAGGGTGATCCAGTCTGGCCCGAGGCCTCGGCGAGCCGAGGCCTGCAGAAACTCCCGGACCCATGCGCAGATCTCGGCGGTGTTGGACTGGTGCGCCCAATATCCCTGCTCTGGGGCCAGAAGAAGCCACGGCCGCAACTCGACTCCCTGTTCGCGGGCCTCCGCCGCGATCTCAAAGTAGGAGCCGTCGTGGAGCGTGGCCGGAGTCACGGCGACGGCCAGGGCGGCGCCCCGCTGGGCCAGGTCATGCAGCTCGGGTTGAATCTGGGAGGGGCTGAGAAACTCGCTCCAGATGAGAAGGCCGGCCAGGGTGACGCTCATGCCCCCTCTCTAGCCAAAGGATCAGTGGATGTGAAGCTGTTGCTGACAGGCCGACCACGTGGTGGCGTGGGTCTACCGCGGAACCCAGAGGCGGACATCGTCGTAGTACACGGTACCCCGGTAATAGTTGATGTGGGGATCCCCCATCATGAAGTAGTCCCGCGCGCCCGCTTGGGTGAACACCTTGGCCGCGTCGATGGAGTTCTCGTACTTGCGCTTGCCGCCGTACTTGAAGTCGCCGGCCACCGAGATGCCGTAGGACTGCGGCGTCTTCTCGATACAGGCTTCGTACCAGGTGCGGTCCTTGTAGGCGTCGACCGCGCGGATCTGTCCCGTCTCGGCCTCCGAGTTCCACTGCCCGTTTGCCATGGAGATAAAGGGCTGCCCGGTGCGGTCGTAGTTGTACACCTTGTCCTTGTGGTCTCTATCCAGCACAAAGGCCATGACGGGATGTTCGCCCGAGACGACAAAGTCCCTGCCGTTGAAGATGCGTGTCCACGATCCCCCCTCTGAAGCGGGGTACCAGTTGTTGTCCGAGTCGATGACGACCTTGCGTTGGTGGTGGATCCAAACGTTGTTGTGCGGCCGGGGCGGGGACATGAGGATCGCGAGCCAGTAAAACCCGTTTTCGTTGGTCGATGAGTGGTCGACCCAGGGGCCGGCCATCTCGTCGCCTTTGTATCCGTTGGTGTCGGGCGCTGGCAGCCCGGTACCGAAATCGGCGTAACCCACGAGCGTGCAGATCTTGTAGGCGGCGGGGAGCGGGGTGTTGGACCGCAGCTCGGTGGCGTCGGTGTGGGCCTCGGAGTGAATCTGGAGAGCGTGGTTGTGACCCCCAGCGGGATCGCTCACGATCGAATACATCTGATTCATCCGGCGCGATGCCGAGCGGGTGTAGCTCTCGATGTGGAGCCAGTGGTCCTGCCCAAATTCCACCCCCGAGCGAAAAGCCTGCGGGACCTTGAAGGCCGGATTCTTGGACGTGAAATACGATCCTTGGTCCGAGTAGGCGTCCCCCTGGCGGAGGTCCTCCGGTTTCCAGGTGGCCGACGGGATGGTCGTGCCCTCAAAGGTCTCGCGGTACTTGAGTTCCCACCGGGGCTCGGCGGCGAGTGCGGGCAAGGCGGTGGCGGCGAGAAGCAGAATCATCGGTGTGCGCATGATGCCTTGATTCTACCAGGGCCGCAGACCGGGCCCGTAGGCTTCTTCGTAGGTCGCGACGGGCTCGACGCAGCAATCCGCGCCCTCAAAGTGGGGCGCCCAATGGGACCACGGCTTCTCGCCCAGGGTCGCCTGCACCGCTTCAATGGTGCGTCTGGCCTGCTCGCCGCGCGCGAGCCCATGTCCCACGTGGTCGTTGAGTCCCAGAATGCCGCAGACCTTGACCCAGAACTTGTGTTCGATGGCCGCGACCGCGACGCGGCGGCCGCAGCCCGCCGTGTAGAGGCGGTAGCAAGGGTTCTGGCCCGACATGAGAGTCGTGCCGGGGAGCGGCGCCTGTCCCGTCTTGTGAAACTCGTGCACCCAGAGTCCCTGCATCTCGGCGAGGACCCGGCTCATCGAGACGACCTGCCGCGAGCCGCGGCCCGTGCGCTCCGCCTGGTCCATGGCCGCGGTGAGCCTGAGCGCCGCCGTGTAAGCGGCAAAAAGGTCGGCCAAGGGCAGCGTCGGCATCTCCTTGAACATGGAGATCGTGCCCGCCACCGCCTCGAAGTTGAGGTTGTGCCCCGCGCGGTCGCGCCAGGGTCCGTGCTCGGGATACCCGACGAGCGAGCCGATGCAGAGTTTGGGGTTGACCCCGAGCAGGGATTTTTCGTCGAGGCCGAGCTTGGCCTTGGCCTGGGGCCTGAAGGCCTCGATCAGGCCGTGCGCCCCGCGCACCCGCTCGTGAAACGCGCCGCGGTCCTTGGGATCCGTGAGATCGAGGGTGACGATCTTCTTGCCCCGGTTGAGGTACGTGTACGCGTCGCCCATGGCCTTGGAGCCGTCGGGATGCCGTGGACTTTCGATCTTGAACACCTCGGCGCCCAAGTCGGCCAGGAGACGGCCCACGAAAGGGCCGGGGAGAAGCGCGGAGCAATCGAGGATGATCCGCCCCCGGAGCGGGCCGGAGGTCACCTTAAGCTCCGTCGTCCATCAGCCATGGCTCGGAGCAGGTACCAGGCGCAGAACACGTTCACGGGGGGCGAAAGTCCCAGCCCGATCTTGCCCAGGATCGTAAGGTCCCGGGCGTAGGCCATGAGCACCCAGTCGGCGAAGAGCTCGCTCAAACGCAAACCGGCGACGACGGCGAGCCAGTGGGGCCGTTCGCGCCACCTGAAAAGCGCGATGGCCTGAAAGAGGGCGAATGCCGCCCAGGAGCCGCCGATGCGCTGAAGAAACCCCTCCGGATCCACCGCGCCGGTGACCCCGTGCATGAGCTGAAACCAGTGAGCCGGAAACAAGAAGGCGTTGATCGTGAGCCCGATGTCCAAGAGCAGGAGCGCAGTGAGGAGGGCGTCGGTCTTGTGGGGGTTGAGCTTCATAGCATCTTGGAGACGAACCGGCGGGTTTCCTCAAAGACGTAGCTCGCGATGACCTGCGTGTCCCCCGCTGGCATGGCGTGAAACTGAATGCCCACCTTGACGCCCTGAATACGTGAGTTGGGTGGAAGTTCGCGGATGTGCCGGACCTCGGCCTGGCAGACGACCTCCTTGCCCCTGAGCCGCAGGGTCAGCTCGTTGAGCACCGCACCCGGTGGAAACAGGGGCGCCTCGTCCGGCCGCACCACGAACGAGAGCCCCCCGGCGCTGATGTCGAGCACCTTCTGGGTCATGCGCTTATCGGTCAGGAGCGGATCGACGAAGTCGATCTTGAGTACGTAGCCGTCGGGGATCGTGAACCTGAAGTCCTTGCGTCGCTGTACCTTGAAGATCTTTTCGGGGGTCACAAAGCGCATGCCCGCCGAATCGATGCCTGAGAACTTGGCCTTGAAGAAGATGTTGGCCGCCGGAAGCGAGACGCTGAAGAACCATTCCAGGTAGCCCTTATCCATGATCTCGTCGTTGAAGGCTTTGGGATCAAAACCCGTGGGCAGCCAGAAATAGAGGGCCCGGTTCTGGTCCACCAAGGCCGAGAAGTGGGACCGGAGCGTTTTTTCCTGGTTGGGCGTCCAGAGGATGGTCGAGGCCGCGTGTTTTGCGCCCGTGCGGAGAAGGGTCAACGCCTCCTGCTCCGATTCGACCGGTACAAAATCCCTGTTCTGCTGGTCCGGCTGCTGGGCCATCGTGGCTTAAACGATGGTGACTTTCCGCAGAAGGTCGATGTCCTGGAGCGCTTTACCCGAGCCGCGCACCACGCAGGTGAGGGGATCTTCGGCGAGGGCCACCGGCAGGCCGGTTTTTTCTTTGATCAGGATGTCGAGGTTGGCGAGCAGGGCGCCGCCCCCGGCCAGGATGATGCCGTTGTCGACGATGTCGGCCGCGAGCTCGGGCGGGGTGCGCTCCAGCGCCGTCTTGATCGTATCCACCACCGCCGAGATCGGCTCGGCGAGGGCGTCGCGGATCTCCTCGGAGTTCACCTCGATGGTCTTGGGGGCGCCGCTGATGAGGTCGCGGCCCTTGACCTCATAGGTCTTTTCTTCTTCGAACGGATAGGCGCAGCCGACCGACAGCTTGATCTGCTCGGCCGTGCGCTCGCCGATGAGGAGCGAGTACTTGCGCTTGATGTAGTTGACGATGGCTTCGTCGAACTTGTCCCCGGCCACGCGCACGGAGCGCGAGTACACGATGCCGCCCAGGGAGATCACGGCCACCTCGGTGGTGCCGCCGCCGATGTCGACGATCATATTGCCGCTGGGCTCCCGGATGGGGAGACCGGCTCCGATGGCCGCGGCCATCGGTTCTTCGATCAGGTACACCTCGCGGGCGCCGGCGGACTGCGCGGATTCTTTCACGGCGCGCTTCTCGACCTGCGTGATCCCGAACGGGATGCAGATGATGATGCGCGGACGGATGAACGAACGGCGCTGCGATGCTTTTTGGATGAAGTACTTGAGCATCGACTGGGTGACCTCAAAATCCGAGATCACGCCGTCGCGCAGGGGGCGAATGGCTTGAATGGAGCCGGGCGTGCGGCCCAGCATGTCCTTGGCTTCTTTGCCGACCGCGAGCACGCGGGTCTGTCCGCGGGCGTTGCGGTGAATGGCGACGACCGAGGGCTCGTTGATGATGATGCCGCGGTCCCGCGCGTACACGAGGGTGTTGGCGGTTCCCAGGTCGATGGCCAGGTCGTTCGAAAAGTAATCCAGAACCTTTTTGATCATAGTTCGATGGTCCCGTTACCAGCGGTAGTGCCGGATGTGTTCCCCGCGCTCAGCGATTTCACTCATGGACTTGATCCCGATCTCCAGGTGCAAGTCCGTGTACTTACGGAACACCGCCCGAGCCGACTTCTTGGTCTTGATTCCACCCCTTTGCAGGGGCAGGTCCGAGACCAGAAGCAGGGCCCCGATGGGAACCTTGCTCACAAAGCCCGTGATGAACAGTGTAGCCGTTTCCATATCGATGGCCAACGCCCGCTCCTCATAGAGCATGGCCTTGAACCGCTCGTCGAACTCCCAGAACCGGTAATCCGTGCTGTGGACCACGCCAGTCCGGTAATCGAACTCCTTCTCCACCAGGATCTGGGACAGGAACTTTTGAATCTTGAAAGTCGGGAGCGCCGGGACCTGGGGCGGCATGAAATGGTGCGAGCCCCCCTCGTCCCGGATGGCGGCGGTGGGCAGGATGAAATCCCCCACCTTGAGGGACCGGTGCAGGCCCCCGGTCATGCCCAGAAAGAGGCAGGCCTTGGGTTCGGCCGTGGCCAGAAGCTCGATGATGATGGCCGCGTTCGGCGAACCAATCGAAAAATTGACGATCGAAACGCCGGTTTTCTGGCTGTGGACCACCGACATGGCCGAGCCTTTGGTGCGCTCGTCCCCCACGAGGTTGTGGAAGCGCTCCATGTAGTACTCGAAGTTCGTGAGGATGATCTGTTTCTGGAAGTGCTCGGGCGCGGATCCCGTGTACCGCTCCAGCATGTCGTGGGCGATCTTCCACTTGGCCGGGTTGGCGTAAATGCGGTTAGGGTTGGTGTAGGGGTAATTGATGCCGTGGGTCTGCCAGTGCTCGCTTCCCCCACGGGTGGGCGAATGGGCTTTTTTCTTCGTGGACACTCGTTTGGGCGACGGCACGCCCCGAGCTTAATCGCTCGGGGGTCCGGCCCACAAGAAAGAAACGGTGGGCAACGCTTAGCATCAATCCTGTGGTTCATGATATTTACGCCCCAAAGCCATGCCGGGTGCGACCACCGTTCACCAGTCCGTGCTTCTGCACGAAACCATTGATCCCTTGCTCGAGGCCCTGAAGGCCTCGGGCGGTGGAACGCCGGCGTGGATCGTGGACTGCACCCTGGGCGGCGGCGGCCATACGGCCGCGCTCCTCGAGGCTGGAGCCCGGGTCATCTCGTTTGATCAGGACGCGGGCGCCTTCCAAGCCGCGTCGAAGCGTTTTGAAGCCGAAATCCGCGAGGGCCGCCTCGAGATCGTGCACGCGCCCTTTGCGTCCGCGGCGGAGCGGCTCCAGGGCCGCCGTGTGATCGGGATCCTCGCGGATCTGGGTTTTTCGAGCGACCAGCTCGAGGACGCCGCGCGGGGCCTCAGCTTTCTCAACGACGGGCCCCTCGACATGCGCATGGACCGGAGCCGGGGCGAGACGGCGCGGGAGCTCCTGTCACGCCTGCCGGAGACGGAGATCGCGGACCTGATCTATGAGCTGGGTGAGGAGCGGTTCTCGCGCCGGATCGCGCGGCGGATCGTCGAGGAGCGCGGTCGGGGGGGTATCCCCGATTCCACCGCGACCCTGGCCCGCTGGGTGATCTCGGCGCTGCCGGGGTCCGCGCGCCATGGCCGGATCCACGGCGCGACCCGCACGTTTCAGGCCCTCCGGATCGCGGTCAACGACGAGCTCGGGCAGCTCGACGCTTTACTCGACCATGTTATACTGTCTCTCGCTCCGGGGGGGCGCATGTCCGTCATCAGCTTTCACTCCCTCGAGGACCGCAAGGTCAAGGTGGCCTTCAAGCGCCTGGGCCAGGGCGGCGGGTTTCGGATCCTCACCAAGAAGCCGATCGAAGCCCAGGACGACGAGGTGAAACGGAATTCACGGGCCCGCAGCGCCAAGCTCCGGGTGATTGAGCGGGTGGAATGAAGAGTTCTGGCAGACAGAGTTGGTTGCCCCTCTGGGTCGTGCCCGTCGCGCTCGTTCTCGCCGTCGGAACCGTATGGCTTAGGCTTCGGATCATCGACATGACCTACGAGATCGGCCAGACCGATCGCACCGTCAAGAACGTCAAGCTCGAGAAGGAGCGCACGGAGCTCAACGTCGCACGTCTGCGCTCTCCGCTGCGTTTG
>DATJFU010000154.1:0-3963 GCA_035495495.1 Bdellovibrionota bacterium | reverse complement strand
CCCTGCACGAGCAGCTCATCGCCAATCGAGACGCACCCGCCTCAAAGGCCGACTACGAGGCCATCCGTTCACGCCTCGCTGCCCTCTTCGCAAGCGGCTGCTGGAACGCGCCCAACTGCACTGAGGCCGAATACCAGGAGTACCAGCATCTCTCCGCGAAGAAGCAGTCATACGACCAAGCCTTCGAGAAATCTGCCCAGGACGTGGCGAAGCAGGAGACGGCCCTGAAGTGGCTCGAGGATCAGGCCAAGCGCCACCCCGGCCCCTATGCCACCGCCGAGGTCACGGTGGTCAACCTCAGCTATCTGGGGACCTACGACAGCAACACCGGCACCATCCACAGCGGCCTCAAGGCCGCCCCGATCGATGCCTCAGGCCATGTGGCTTTTAAGCTCAATGATCTCCCCATGGACGTCTGCGCCGCCGCTTCTGCCGGTTTTCTCGTCGGGCAGAATCAAGTGAGTCATGTGGACCAGGGAGTGCTGAGCGGCTTTGTCGAAGGCAAGGCTTGCGCGGGTGTGGAGCTTGATCTGGGCGACCAGAAGGTGGGCGAGATACGCGACACCGTGTCGGCCCGAACCTTTTGGGACACCGGTCGCGACCACGATGAGTACACCGCGGTCGACTTTGATAACAAGGTTGAGCTCGGTGATCTCATGGACAGTGGCTTTGGGATCTACGGCACCGTCGGACTCACGAGCCGCACGGGTGTTGATCCCCAATACGGGGTCGGCATCCAGGCCGCCTTCTAGGCCGGCCAGACCAGAGAGGCACCAACGATCACGGCGTTCAAGGCCGCGTGGAGCGCGACCCCGGGCAGAAACGTGCGTTCGGAGCGGCGGAGGCGGGCCAAGAGGGCCCCCACCGCCGTCGCCGCCAGGACCTGAAGCTTGATCAGAGGCGGGTAACAACCCTCCTCACCGCACTCCAGGGCCGGCGCCCAGACCGCCAAGAGAACGAGAGCGCCGTAGCTCAGGTGAAAGAGTCCAAAGGCAGCCGCGTTGATCGCCGTCGCGACCTTCGGCTTGTTGGGGAGCGCCCGGGTCAGCTCTTCGTAGAACCCCTGCCTGAAGAGGAGCTCTTCTGAGAAGGGCGCGGCCAGGATGACGTACCCCAGAATCAATGGATCATGGAGGTCGCCGTAGAGGGCGCTCAGGTCCGCATGGAGCATCCGGAGCACGGCAATCGACGCAAATGAGATGAGAGAGAGGCCCAGGGCGGCCGGCAGGCGCCAGGAGGGGGCTTTCTTTGCGCCTTTTGCCGAGGACTTTCTAAGGGCTTGGCGGCGCCACCCGATCCACGCGGCGCCAAAGAGGGTGCGTACGATGGCGCGGCCCAGGAGCGGCGGCCCCCACATGAGCAGGATCAGGTCGACGGCCGTGAGTCCGACGATGAATCCCACCACTCCAAACCACCTGCGGACAAGGGATTCAGAAGCCAAGGTACTTCACCTCTTCTTCGAGTTTCACGCCGAGCTCGGAGGCAGCTCGGCTCTTGGCCAGGTCAATGAGCGCCCGGACGTCGGCGGCCGTGGCCTTGCCCAGGTTGATGATGAAGTTGGGATGTTTCTCAGAAAACTGCGCTTCTCCAAACCGATGGCCCCGGAGCCCGAGCTTCTCGATGACCTGCCAGGCATGCAGGCCCGCCTCGCGGGGATTCTTGAACACGCTCCCGCAGCTGGGCTTGTCGATGGGCTGGGTCGCCTTGCGGCGGGCAAGCGTCTCGTCGATGCGGCCTTTGACGGCGGCGGCTGGCTCGGCCTTGTAGCGCCAAACTGTCTCGTAGACCACCTCGGCGGGCCCCAGAAACCCGTTGTGCCGGTACGAGAAGACAAATCCGTCGTGCGAGATCCGCCGCCAGGTTCCGGTCGCGAGATCAAACGCCTCTATGGATTCGAGCGCGTCCTTGGCTTCGCCCAGGTGGGTCCCGCCGTTCATGCAGACCACGCCGCCCAAGGTGCCGGGGATGCCCGTGAGAAATTCGAGCCCGCCCCAACCTTCTTCGGAGGCGCGTTTGAGGAGGCTAAACACCATGACCGAGGCGCCGGCCGTGATGCACCCCTTGGGGATCTGGCCGATGCCCGTGTTCATGCGGTGGGTGCGGATCACCAGTCCCCGAAAGCCCTTGTCCGATACGAGCAGATTGGAGCCGGCCCCGAGGACGAAGAACGGAACGCCCGTCGCCTGAACGAGTCCATGGAGAGCTTCTAGATCTTTACGGGAGCGTGGGATCGCCAGGAGATCGGCGGGTCCACCGATACGGTAATACGTATGCTTGGAGAGGGGCTCGTTCCACAGCAGGTCCCCAGAAAAAGCCGCCGTGAACTCGGGAGCGGACGCCGCCTCGCGGAGGCTCCGGCTCATTTTTTGGGACTCTCCAAGAGCTCCTTGAGCCGGTACGGAAGACGGGTGATCGAGCCCGCGCCCAAGAAGAGCACCAGGTCGCCTTCCTCCATGAAGTCCACCACAGCCTCGAGCGTCGCATCGAGGTCGCCGGTGTACCGCACGTCCTTGGTCTTGCCTCCCATGAGGGCGTTACGGCCCTGGATCTCGGCGGTCAGTTCACGCGCGTGCACGCCCGGGATGGGGTCCTCACCTGCGCCGTAGATATCGGTCATGAACAGCGCGTCCGTGTCGTGGAAGCAGGTCATGAATCCGTCTTTGCAGTGAAGCGTGCGCGAATAACGGTGGGGCTGAAACACGGTGAGGATGCGCCCGTGCCAGAATTTTCTGGCCACCGCGAGGGTCGCCATGATCTCGGTCGGGTGGTGGCCGTAGTCATCGACCACGCAGCGGGTCTTGACCGGATCCATCCACACGAGGTCAAACCGGCGCCGGACGCCTGAAAACTCCTGAAGGCCCGCCGCGATCTGCTCAAAAGGCACGGACATGGCGTTGGCCACCGTCACGACCGCGAGCGAGTTGAGCACGTTGTGCCGGCCCATCACCTTGAGATCCACCTTACCCAGGCGCTTGTGCTTGCCGCCGCCCCGTTCGCGGCAGTGCACGACGTAGGACGACCCGTCGGAGCGGATCTCCACGTCCGAAGCATAAGTGTCCCACTCTTGCGAGAGGCCGTAAGTGAGGTAGGGCTTGGTCCACTGCTCGAGACACCGGCGCACGCCGCCGTCCTCGCCGCAGGCGGCGGCCATGCCGTAGAAGGGCAGCTTGCCCACGAACGACGAGAACGCCCGGTCCAGGTTCTCGAGCCGTCCAAAGTGGTCCATGTGGTCGTTGTCGATGTTGGTGATGATCGCGTAGGTCGCCGGCAGGTGCGTAAAAGACCCGTCGCTCTCATCCGCCTCGGCCACGACGTAGGCGCCCTGGCCCAGCTTGGCGTTGCCGCCCATCGAGTTGACGATGCCGCCGATGACGACCGTGGGATCCATGCCCGCGACGGTCAGCACCGAAGCCATCATCGAGGTCGTGGTCGTCTTGCCGTGGGTGCCGGCCACCGCCACGCCCACCTTGCCCCGCATGAGTTCACCCAGCATCTCGGCGCGCGGGATCACGGGGATCCGATTCTTGCGGGCCTCGATGACCTCGGGGTTCGTGTCCTTGACCGCCGAAGAAACCACGACGACGTCGGCCTTGCCCACGTTGGATCCCGCGTGCCCGACAAAGACCTGGGCGCCGGCCGCGCGGAGACGCTTGACGTTGTCCGAGTCAGAAAGATCGGAGCCCGAGACCCTGAACCCCTGGTTGAGAAACACTTCGGCGATGCCGCTCATGCCGATGCCGCCGATGCCCACAAAGTGAAGGTGGAAGATGGGTTTTGCGGTCATGCCCGGCCCTCCGAAAGCCGTTCCACGATGCGTTTTGCCGCATCGGGACGGTGAAAGGCCACCACTTTCTTCTCACGCTCGACGATTTCGGACGGTTGAGCCACCAGCCGGCGGATGAGGTTTGCCAGCTCGGCCGGGTCGGATTTCTGGGGCATGACCCACGCGGCGCCGGCGTCCTC
>DATJFU010000153.1:0-3264 GCA_035495495.1 Bdellovibrionota bacterium | reverse complement strand
TCCCCAGGGACCTCGTCGCCGCCCTCCGCGCCGAACGGGCCGCGGCCGACTTCAACGCCCTGACGCCTGGAAAAAAGAACTACATCATCCGCCGCATCGACGACGCCACCAAGCCCGAGACCCGCGCCAAGCGCGTTCAGGAGGCGGTAGAAGAAACCCTCGCGGCCCGCGAGAAAAGGACTGATCGGACCTAGCCCTCTCTCCCCTACCCCAGGTACCCATTCTCCCGGCACGCGAGTAACCAGGTTCGCACCTCGTAGGTCCGCACGCCCTCGCGTACGAACGGATCGGCCTCGGCGATCGCCACCGCCTCGTCTTTTGACTCGGCCTGGACCACCACCATCCCCGACGGATGGTCGGCAAAGGGCCCGCTCAGAACGAGCTTCTTCTCGTCATCGAGGCGAGCCAGATGCGCGATGTGCGCGTCGATCGTCGCGCGGGTCAGCTCTCGGCCCGGCACCTTCTCGAGCAAAATCACGTACCGGGTGAATCCGGGATCTTCCATAACTCCAAGGTCTTATACCGAATCCCCTGCCCGTGCTAATATTAACTCAAAGCATCATTGCGTTGGGATTTCGGGGGAATCTGCCATGCTTTATCTTCGCTCGACCGTTGGAGTCGCCGTAGCCATTCTGGCTGCCATGGGCTTGAGCCCCGCCGCCCATGCCTTTGGCTTCAAGCCCAAGGCCACCGTCTTCAGGCCCAAGCCCTCTCCGGTGAGCATCGCGAGCCCGGCGCTTTCAGACTCCATGAACGCGATCCTGGGCGCCGAGTGCGACCTCCTGATCCAGAACCCCCTGGCCCCGGGCAGCTACACCCAGGTCCGCATCGCACAAATGGTCGAGACCTGCGCGAGCCTGGAGCTCACCTACAGCTACGGCATCCGTGCCGATTTCATCGCCCTCGCGCAACAGACGGCGGTCCCGCAGCTCAACGCCGATCAGATCCAGGTGATCATGAGCCAGAGCCGCACGGTGAAGTTCGTCTACAAGACGTCGAACCAGGCAACCCTTCACCTGGCTGGAACGGAGATCCGCTACGCCCCGCCCACGGACCACACGGTTTGCGAGAGCGTGAATTTCTTTGGCGTGCCGCTGAACTGCTTCAATCCCATGGGCACCAAACCGGATAACCTGCGCGCCGCCATCGTCCCCCTCGCCTTCTTGAAGCGCACGGATGGCGTGCCCGTGTGGAATCCGATCGCGAAGCTCACCCTCCACCCTTTTCAGATGATCATAGACCGCAAGGTCGAATTCGTGGACGCCACCGACTACGCCTCCCCGCTGCCCGCCGCGACGCCGCAGTTTGGCGACGTGTCGACCTGCGGTACTCCCACCGGTCCCGCCGCCGAATTCTTTTCGTTTCATTTGGTGGAGGACCCCCGGCAGACGGCTCCCGAGCCCACGGAGGATTTTCGCGGGCTCTACGCCCAGCCCTTGCCCTCAGGCCTGCGCCTCCTTGCGTTTGTCTGCAATACGCACGGTCAGGAAAGCGCTTCCCTCCGGGTGGAATATGCCGGCATCTACTACCACGAGGCCGTCCACAGCTTTGGCGGGCACGGACACTTTGGAATCAATCCTGCGACCCAGGCCTGCGATACCTCTACGGCCAAATTTCCGGGAAACATGGAGTGGGATCTCATGAGCGTCTACGCCGCCCACATCTACTATCTCTACGATGAGTCGGCCAACCCGGCGCTGACCAAGGACGACCGCTGCCTGCTCTATCAGCGCGCCGAGGCCGAGCGCACGGCCAACCGGCTCTGCCCGGGCGCGAGCTTTGGCCTCAGGGCCAATCCTTGTCTTTAGGGGCCGGCTCCGGTTCGGCTGAGATCTACTCGCAGGTCAGGGCCGTGAGCTCGCAGCCGTAGGTGAGCTCATCACCCACGTGAGTCATGGCCGAGCAGCGAATCTTGGTGGCCGACGGATTGGAGTGCGATCCCGTGTTGTTGCCACAGACGCCCGCGTCCACGAGGGCCGACGCGACCGCGAGGGCAGAAGCAGTGCCCTTGATGTGCGTGCAGCTTCCACGCTCGATGCCGTCATCCTGCACATGGGCCTCGGTCACGCTGCAGTTCGTGGCCGCGAGGCTCACCGTGTATTCAGGCTGCGCGCTGCCTTCGTCCAAAGTTTTGGTGGGCAGGTCGGCCTGCACGAGCGCCTGATACAGCGCCTTGGCCGGATCACCCGTCACCTGAATCTTGATGGGCTTGGGCACAGCCGCCAGGGCCGAGGTGGAAACAAACGCCAACGCCAAGACACCGAGTCCGAGTTTCATCTGAGTTCTCCCAAATACGCGAGGCGCGAATCCTCGCGCCCCAAACCATCGCAATGACCCGGTGATAACGCGACGCATTAACTCAGACAAGACGTTTCGGTAAACGCGATAAGTGATGAAACTACTTAGGGTTTGAGCGCCCCTTGGAGCAACTCCCGGGCCGCTCAGTCCTCGACCTCGGCCGGCACCGGCTTGGGCGGGTTGAATTCGATGACCTTGGGCAGCTCCTCGGGGGGCGGCGCAGTGGAAGCATTGGGCTCGAGCTCGACCTCCTTGGGCGGATCCTCCGCGGGCGGAGGCGTCGCGGTCTTTGGCCCCTTTTCTGTCGCCTTGGCGTTCTTTTTCTTCGGATCCTCTTTGGGCGTCTCGGGCACCTGGTTGAGATCCGGAAACACCTTGTCCAGATCCTTCACGTCGCGGCAGAGCTCGCGCGCGATTCCCTTCATCACCTCGGGATCCTCGCCGTGGGCCAGGGCGCGCTTGAACTGCTCCACCAAGACGGCATCGATCTCGTCGGAGGCCGAACCCGTGCCGACTTCGCCGTTCACCTCCACGAAACAGGAATCGGGGGGCATCGGAAAACCCGCCGCATCCATCGGGCACACTCGAGTAGCGACCTTGGCCGCATCCTCGCTGTAGTAGTACATGATGTGGCGCACGGGCTCTCCCGGGCCCTTGAGCGCCACGAGGCGCGTTCCGTTATCGCTGTGTTGCGGGTTCATATAGGGCCAGGTCGTGCATTTGGGCTTGAGGGGAATCTGCTCCGGCACCGGGTAGAAGATCGGCTTGCACGGAGTCATCTGCATGATGCCGTCGCGCCCGCCATGCTTGAGCCAGAGCCAGGCCGTGACCCAGAACTCGGGAATCTTTCTGTCCCCATCGCCCGCGTTGCTGATCAGTCTGTCCTTGTCATCCGAAGAAGGCAGCAAATTCATCGCGCAAAGCATGCGGTTCTCAAAGGGTCTGGGACTGGTCTTGGTGCAGGAC
>DATJFU010000152.1:0-2347 GCA_035495495.1 Bdellovibrionota bacterium | reverse complement strand
AGGCACGCACGAGGCGGCCGGCGGCCTGGGCGGAGGTCTCTCCCGCCCGAACCCTCTCTTCGTGGTAGTCGTGGATCTCGAAACGGCCGAAGGTGGTCTCGAGTTCCACCGCCTTCACTGACCAGGTTCCGAGGTCGATTCCCAGGGTTCTCATCCATGGACTCCTTTCAATAGATTCTCATGAACGTGATCTTCAGGCCAGAATCCGGTCGGGACTCGCCCTCCGGAAAACCAGGCTGAAGGGGCGCGACTTGCACCACGCCGGAGCCGCCCGGCTGCTGCTGTCCACCCTGCTGACCCGGGGGCTGTCCGGGCCCACCGGTCTGCTGCTGTTGCTGACCCGCCGTGAGGGTCACCATGGCTTCGAGCTGCTTCGAGACGTTGTTCACGTAAGCGGTCACCGAGATGCGAAACTCGGTTTCGTCGGTCACGAGGCGCACGTTGCGCTCCGCGAGCTTGTCCTTGAAGTCCTGGACCTCGCCCGCGCTCCCCCGAAAGACCGAAAAGTTGTTCTGGGCGTACTTCAAGAAGTCGTCGACCTTCTTGAAGAGGTTGTCTTCTTTTTGCGAGTCCCGGTACTCAAAGAACTCCTTGACCTCCTGGTCGTTGAGCCCCGGAATCAGGGCCCTCAGGGTCTCCTTGGTCATGGTGTTGACGTTGATGCCGGGTGTCGGGCTCACCGTGAGGCTCGGGGCAAAGAGGTTGTAGAGGCCGTCATCCATGCGCGGCACCATGTGGAGCTCGGTGAGCGAGTAGAACGGGGCCCGCTTGAGCGGAATCGTGTCGCTGCCGCCCCCCTGAAACTTGCGCTCGTAGGTGCGGTCGGCCCAACCGGCGATGGCATCGACCAGCTCTTCTAGATTGAGATCGCGGTAGAGGTCCGAGAAAGCCTCGTCCTTGTCAGCTTTGTTTTGAAAGAGCTGTTGAAGAAAATCCAGTAGGGCCTTTCTGGCCTTGTCGGCGTCGAAGACCGTGGGGGTCTTGTTCTTGTCCTTGTCGTCGGGATTTTGGTCCGGGTCGTCCGGGTTCTTGGGCGCCGCCGGGGTGGCGGGCTTGCCGCCGGTGCCCGGCTGCACGGGGGCCTTGGGGCCGAGGGGCGCGAGGATGGTGTTGATGTTGTACTTGGACGACTCGGACTCGATGAGGGCGGTGAAGTTGCCGGCCAGGGAGGACTTGTCCTCGAACTTCTTGAGGGCGTCCTTTTGGGCCTGACTCATGCCCGGGAGAGTCGTGGGGATCGGAAACGCCAGCGGAAAGCTCCAAATGCTGTCGATCAGTCCCTTGGGGATGGCTGCGGCGAGTCCCCCGCCCCCGGCGCCTCCGCCGACCATGTCCTTGACGTGCTGGTAGGCCTTGAGGCGCAAGAGCGAGAGCTTGAGCGCGCTCTTGGCCAGGTAATGCGCGCGCACCTTGTCCGCGGCGTCGTAGGCGACCCTCTGGTTGACCTGCGCCATGTACACGAACTCCGAGGCCAGGATCACCAGCACGGCCACCGAGGCGATGACCATGAAGAGGGCCACGCCACGCCGGTCCAGATTCAGCCTGCGGTTAAAGCGTCGGATAAATTCCATAGATTGGAATCTCCGGCCTGAAAAGGTAGCTGCCGTCGAAGGTCTGGTTGCCCTCGCCGGCCACTTCCATGGTGAGTTCGATGACGTCTGGAAACTTGAACTTGAAATCCTGGGTCTCGGAGTCCCACTTGCCGAACCAGCGGTCGCGGCTCCGTTCGTAGTACCTGAAGGCGAGGCTCTTGATGCCCGGAAGGAGCCGGTAGACGTGCACGTATTCGCCCTCGTCGTCCTCGACGTCAAACGCGTTGGTGTTCATCCGCTTGACCAGCGTCCGGGTGCCCTCGAGGTTTCCCTTTCCACCGCCCGTGTCCTCGATCGAGTAGGCCACTTTGACGATCATGGATTCGCGCGTCTCACGGTATACGCGCACGTGGGACGCCGACAGAAACTTGAGGCTCGTCTCGGTGCCTTCAAAACGGGAGGCGCGGATGCCCGAGACGTCGATGACGCCCAGCCAGTACTCGCTTCCACGCTTCTGGTCGCCCTCGGCGATGGCCTTCTGCAGCTCGGGGTCGGGGGGCAGGTTGTTGTTGGCCGCCTGGCGGGGAACCATGATCACGGGTGAGTAGATCATGGTGATATCGCGGTTCAGGATGTCCACCGCGGCCGCGATCGAGTTGTGAAAGTCACCCTCGTTGACGAACTTGTCCCGCAGTTTATAGGACTGCCCGATCTTCTGGTACACGATCAGCGTGATGAACAGGAGGAGGGCAAAAGAGATCAGCACCTCGAGCAGCGTGAAGCCGTCCTGTCCGCCGAGCTTACGGGTTGATGTC
>DATJFU010000151.1:0-2717 GCA_035495495.1 Bdellovibrionota bacterium | reverse complement strand
AAAAGATCGACCGCTGGTTCTACTGGGAGTCCGCGTACTACAACGACACCCAGTCGGGCCGCCCGGCAGGCACCACGCAGGACGACTTGTTCCACAACGCGGTGACCATCGGCCAGGACGACCATGACGATCCGTCCAAGGGCCGCACCGGCTACAAGTACGCCAACGGCGACGGCGTGCTCTTCTACCCGGGCACGGACCTCGTGCACACGTCGGACAGCTACGGCCTGAACGGCCCGATCGCCAGCCTGCGCCTCAAGTACTGGCGCCGGGGCATCCAGGACGCCGTCTACCTCACGATGGCCGCCGCCGTGAACCCCACGCGCACCCAAGCGATCGTGGATCAGGTGATCCCCAAGGTGCTTTGGGAAAACGGCGTGACGAACCCCGCGGACCCCACCTTCATCCGGGCCAACATCAGCTGGTCCATCCGCCCGGATGATTGGGAAGCCGCCCGCAAGCAGCTCGCCGACATCATCGAAGGCCACTGATCCGGCAACTGATCCGGTAGCGGATCCTTGACTTGGGACACTTCGTCCCGCGGCCCTGACATTTTAGCCCGCCGGACAGAAAAATCCCCTGTCCCGGCGGGGCTTTACGCCCATCGCGCTTGGCCCCGGCTTTGCAGTTCTCCTCCCCGAAGGAGAAAGCAGCCATGAAAGCCCAAGCGTCGAAATCCAAGACCATCCGTGACGTGATGACCCCCCAGCCCCATACGATCGGGCGGGACATTCCGATCGACACGGCCCTCAACAAGATGAACGAGTACCGCGTGCGGCACCTGCCCGTGCTCCATGGTGGGCACCTCGTCGGGATGGTCAGCGATCGGGACCTGAAGCTCGTCATCGCGCTCGAAACCAAGGAACCCTTCACGGTTGAAGACGTGATGAACGACGAGCCCTACGCCGTCCGTCCCGAAACTCCGATCTCGGAGGTCGTTGCGACCATGGCCGAGAAACGCCTGGGTTCGGCCATCATCCAAGGCGCCCATGGCGAGATCCTCGGCATCTTCACGTCCGTGGACGGCCTCAAACTCCTGGCCCAACAACTCGGCGCATAAATTCGCTCGCCGTGTCCATGCGGACACATGGTTAACGCAGTCTCTCTTTATGATACTATTTTCGTAAGTATCATTTTACGATCCCAAACCAGGCCTTGGAGCCGGGATCTTGAGCGGATGACTTCGTTACGCGACACAGAAAAGCTCGTGCAGGGCCTCAAAGTAGCCCTCCAGATGCGGGGAGTTACCTACCGCGACCTGACCCGCCCCCTGGGCCTCAGCGAGGCCTCGGTCAAACGCCTCCTCTCCGACCGGGGCCGCGCCCTCAGCCTCGATCGCCTGGCTGAGATCTGTGACTTTGCCCGCATCTCCCTCCACGAGGTGCTGGACCTGGGGGGAGCAACACCGACCGCCGACCACCACCCCCTGACACTCGCCCAAGAGGAGGGCCTGGCCCGTAGCCCCCGCCTGCTCGCCTTTTACGTTCTCCTCAACGAGGGCCTCACCCTCGACCGCATCTGCGCCACCCGCAAGATCACCCAGGATGAAGCCCGCCGCGCGCTTCTGACCCTCGGTCGCCTGGGCCTGGTCGAGCCCACGCCCTCGGGCGAGCCCCGGCTGATCTACCCGCCTCCGATCCGCTTTAGGCACGGCGGGCCCGTCGAGAAGGCCCTGGCGCAGGCCCTCATTCCATCCAAGCCCCCATCCCATCCCGGCTCCGTGCTCGAGGCGCGGTACGTGGCCTGCTCCCCCCACACGGCGCGGACGTATCGAGCACGCATGCGCGAGCTTCTGGCCGACTGGCTCAAGGATGCCGAGGCCGACCGCCTCCGCGCGGCGCAAGAGCTGGCCGCGGGGAGGCCTTCTGAGCTCAGGTGGAATTCGGCGGTGCTTGCGAGCGGCGAAGAAAGGCCGCCGAGTTTGGAAGACGCCCTGCCCCCGTGCTAATCGTCGGGCCGTGGCTGACTCCCTTCAAGAACGATCGCGCCGGATTCTCGGGGTCCTCGAGGACCTGAGCCGGGAGACGGATCGCTTTGAGGCCGAAGCCGGCCTGCACTGCCGCGCGGGCTGCGGGGACTGCTGCAACAATCCCGAGGTCGAGGCGACGGTGGGCGAGATGCTTCCGCTGGCGTTTGAGATCTTGGGCCGGGGCGCGGCCCAGGCCGAGCACTGGCACGGCCAAGCCGAGGCGGGCGAGGGCAAACGCTGCGTGTTTTACGCTGCGAATTCCACCGACCCAAGCTTGGGGCGCTGCTCGGTCTACGCCTTGAGGCCCGGCCTTTGCCGGCTCTTTGCTTTCGCGGCCGTGCGGGACAAGGAGGGCAAGCCTCGCCTCGCCGCCTGCCACTGGCACAAGTCCGAGACGCCGGAGGTGACCGCTGCCGCCCAGGAGGGCGTCGCGAGCGGTAGGCTCACGGCCCCGTTTTTTGTGGAATGGCAGACGCGGCTCGATGAGGTGTCCGAGCTCGCGAGCCTCACGGAGAAGTTTCCGATCAACACCGCGCTCGCCCGGGCCTTGGAAAAGGCTTCACTGGCCGGGCTATAGCTGACTCTTTATGTAGGGAAAAATGGTTGGGCTGATAGGGGTTGAACCTACGACCTATCGCGTGTGAAGCGATCGCTCTCCCACTGAGCTACAGCCCAACATAAGACCACCGACAGGGGATTCTCATAACCCGGGGTCGGGCTGGCAAGCAAGGGGGTCCTAGATCCGCAG
>DATJFU010000150.1:0-3720 GCA_035495495.1 Bdellovibrionota bacterium | reverse complement strand
TTCTGCTGGTAGACCGTGTTGACCTGCTGGTCCGAGCTCTTGTCGTAGGCGATCTTCGACAGGGCCAGGATGTAGCGGGTCATGATAAACTGCATGCGGTCCTTGGTGATGGTGTAGTCCTTCATCGTGTTCACCTTGATCGAGAACACGAGACCATTGTCCATCTCACGCGGATCCGGGTGAGTCGCGATGTAGAAATCGCGCTCGCGCTTGAGCTTGCGGATCTTGATCTTCTCCTGCTCCTTGTTCCAGCGGCTCTTCCACCAGGCCTTGGAGGCCAGGGTGGCCTTGGCGATCGCGTCGTCAAAGCGCTTGATGTGCCCGGTATAATCGTTGGTCATGCGCTCGCGGCTGTCCTGGTTCACGTAGCGCAAATCAAAGTCAAAGAACTCGTCCGGATGCTCGGCGCGGCCCGAGAGCAGCGCTTGGCGCATCGTGATGATGCCCGCGTTCTTGTCGTTTTTGACGTACTTGGGCTTCATCCCCGTGTTCGAGACGATCTCGGACAGGGTATTCACGGCTTCGTCCCACACAAAACGGCGCAGGCTGCGGCCGTCTTCGGTCATCTGCTCGTCGGCGCTATCGTCCAGCGGATACCGCAGTTCGATGTCGCTCAGGTTGACGGTAAAGATCACGCGCTCGCGGTGCATGTTTTCGGGGTCTTCTTGCTCGAGGTAGACCACCGCGGACCGCGAAAACGAGGCTTTGATCTGGCGGTTGAAGCCGCCCACCATCCTGAGGAGGGTGTTGATCTCGTCCACGCGCTGCTGAACGGTCTTGGTCAGCGAGCTCTTGGTGTGCTGGAGGCCGTTGGCAAAGGCGTTCTCGACGCCGACCATGGAGAGAAACTCCCACATGATCGGGCCGACGTGGCCCGGCTTGTGCCAGGGGGTCGCGCCCTGCATCTCGCTGTCGTGCTCGTGCACGACGCGGTTGATGGTGCGCTCCACCGACTCCTGCTCGTAGGCCTTGTAGGTCTCCTCGAGGAAGTCGGTCATCTTCCGTTTTTCTTTGGGGTACTTCAGGAAGTCGACGAGGCGCTCCTCGTCCTGCCTAAAGCGCTCCTCACTGGCGTAGTCATCGTCGCCGCCGCCGCCACCGCCGGTGGGGGCTCCTCCTTGTCCGCCCGTTTCGGCGTGACCTTCGGAGGCCGGAGTCGAATCATCGTCGTCCAGGCTAAAACGGCTGCCAGGATTGCTCATTGCTGTACCCTCTCCCAAAAGACTCTGTTTAGTCGGGCTTTGGTTCCCTTGGAGCCTTTCGGCGGGGCGCGTGCGGGAATTAAGAAAAAATCATTGACGCTATGTATTAGCGCGCGTCAATCGAGCGAAACGAACTGGATCTTGCGGATCTCGAGCTCGACTTCGCCCTTGGGGGTATCCACCAGGACGGCGTCCCCCACCTTTTTCTGGAGCAGGGCCCGCCCGACGGGCGAGAGCCAGCTGATGCGGCCACCCCGGGGCTCGGTCTCATCCACGCCGACGATGCGGTACACGCGCTCGGCCCCGTCCTCATCCACCACGGTGACCGTCGCTCCAAAGCGAACCACGTCTCCCGAAAGCGTCAAAGGATCGACGATCTCGAGGGCATCGAGGCGCTGGGTGAGAAAGCGGATCCGGCGGTCGATCTCCCGCAAACGGCGCTTACCGTAGATGTAATCCCCGTTCTCGGAGCGGTCGCCGTTACCGGCGGCCCACGACACGGTCTCGACCATCTTGGGGCGTTCGACGCTCAGGAGCTGGTGCAGCTCGGTCTGAAGGGTCTTGGCCCCCTTGGGGGTCATGTAGTTGCGGGAGCCTTGGGGAAGCAGCTCCGCGCCGGAGCCCCCGTCCTCAGCGCCCTCATCACCGCCGAGCTCGTCGCCGGCGTCTTCTTTGGTAAATGCCTTGCTCACTTGTCCACATCACTACCATCGTCCGGGAGGGGACGGTAGGGCAGAGCGTCCTCGCCGGCAATGTGGAGGCCCGCGTCGATTTCGTGCACCGGTTCACCGTACATGCGCGTCAGGCGGGTGATCCTTTCGCCTTCAATCTCATAGCGCAGGCGGATGGGCATGGATGCCGCGATGTCCCGGGCGAGGCCAAAGGTAAACCGGTTGGTCATCATCGCCTTGCCGAACTCGGCGTAGGCTTTCACGAAAGCTTTCTTCGAAACCGTGAGCGCCGCATCCATCTTCTGGAGCGCGCTCTGCATCTTCTGCATCTGCTCGCTGGTTTGATTCGCGAGCTTGCTCTGACAGGTCTCAAGGCTTCCACTCACCCCGTCACAGACGTCGTCCGGGTCCGAGTTCACGTCAAAGTAGGCGTGCATGCGTTCATCGACCAGGTGCCACGCGTGGGCCATGAACTCGGGATCCTCGCTCGCGCGGATCAGACGCTTGGTGGCCGCGGTCGAGAACGTGAAACCGAACTTGATCGACACGTACTTGAGCTTCTCGCCGTCCTCGGGCGCGCGGGCCTGAAGCTCGGCTTTGAGACCCGTCTCGCGGATGAGGCGGGCGAGCACCTGCCTCAGATCCTTGCCCTTGGTGCGGTTGTCCTCGTACTGCCACAGGTAGTTGCCGAGGAGCTCGGCGGGACCGTCTTCGGCCTTGGGCTTGTCGCGCTCCTTGGCGTTCTGGTCCTCAAAACTCTCGACCGTCTCGTCCGGCGCGGCGTCCCCGTGCCGGGTCGTGGCGTAGGTCGTGTAGAACGTGCGCACCTGGCGGCGCTTTCGGGCAAAAACCCGGGTCTGCACGTCATGGGTATGAATGCCGTGATCCACCATCACGCGGTCGCCGTCCTGCGAGAAGCGCCACTCGTTGGCGGTGGTGCGCACGTCGTTGTCGGTGATTTCTCCACCGAGAATGGACTGCACGCCGTACCAGAGCTGAAACATCGTGCCCGTTTCGATCACCCGTGCCGAGGTATCCAGGGAAACCGGCGACCCAGGCTGCGCGGCGAGCTCCTGGGCCTTGGTCAGGTTGCCGCGGATGAGGTCGTCAAAGACGAGTCCCGCGTAGGGGGTCGAGAGGTCGAGACGAAACGAAAAGTACCGATCCGCGTTGCGAAAGGTGCCGACGGCCAAACCGACCACCACGGCGCTGGCGTTGAACGTCAGCGACTGCAGGCTCGTGTTGGTGACCCGCACGAGCACCTCGCTGCCAGCGAGCTTCTCGATGTTCACTTCCCATTCGCCGCGGGCCATGTAACGGCCGCTCACGCCCATGCCCAAGAAGCCGACGCCCGCGGAGAAGATCACGCCACCGGTCATCTGCCTGACCAGACGGTCACCCGGCGTCAGGCGCAGCATCGCGTGGCGATCGGGGTAGACCAGAACCGGAGGCAGGTGCTCCATGTGATCGGGATCGGCGACCCAGACCGTGTCTTCGGCCTTTCCACCCACGGCCGGCATGATGCCGACGTAGGGGATGACGGACAGAAGGCTCGACGCGCCCTCGAGAAAATTCAGCGCCAGGTTGGGACCCACGCCCGCGTCCATGCTGCGCTCACGAACGACGCGGTATCCGCCCTCGCCGTGTCCCACCCAGATCGCACTCGGGTCGGGGGACGGGGTCATGTTGAAACGCTGGTTGGTGATGCCCAGGTGGGCATAAAGCGTGGGCGAAAGATCAAAGAACGGCTGGTTGCTGAGAAAGGTCGGATCCAGCGTTTCGCCCAAGCCCACGAGACCTTCCCAGAAGGTCTCCCAGGAGTTGGGCACGCCGCCGCCGCCGCCGTC
>DATJFU010000149.1:0-3821 GCA_035495495.1 Bdellovibrionota bacterium | reverse complement strand
AGTTTGATCACCTCGGCGTTGCCCAGGTAGCTCGCCACGTGCAGAGGAGTGTAGCCGCCCTTGTTGCGGGCGCTCAGGCTCGCGCCGTTCTTGATCAAGAGGGAGAGCAGCTGCAGGTTGCCGGTCTGGATCGCCACGTGCAGCGGCGTGCTCCCGTCCTGGGCCTTGGCGTTGACGTTACCGCCCTTGGCGATCAGGGCCTCGACGCATTGAAACTGGTTCTTCTCGGCGGCCAGGTGCAGGGGAGTGACACCCTGGTTGTCCTTGAGGTTGGCGCTCGATCCGGCGTCCAGGAGGAGCTTGAGGATCTGGACCTGCCCCAGCTCCGCGGCCCAATGGATGGGTCGCTGGTTGTCTCCGGCCTTGGCGTCGGCCATTTGTGGAGATTGCTCCAGGTAGTTCTTCACGAGTTCGAGATCCCCGACCCGGACGGCCTCAAAGATCTTCTGCATGTCGACGGCCACGCTCGGACCGTCGTCCTTGCGGTTGCCGGGGGCACCGGTTCCACCGGAGACCCTGACGGCCTGGTTCGACGGTTTTCCAGAACCGCCGCCACCACCACCGCCCCCACCGCCGCTCATGTGGACCGTGCCGCCGCCCGATTCTTCGCGGGCGCCCGCGCCCACCAGGACGTCCACGACCTCCCGATGGCCCTGCTCCTTGGCCATGGTGAGCGCCGTGCGGTTTCCCAGGGCCCGGGCCTCGACGTCGGCTCCGTTGGCCAGGAGGACCTTGACCACCTCGGAGGCTCCGTTGAACGACGCGATATGGAGGGCGGTCAGCGAGTCGCTGCGCTTCTCGTCCACCACCGCGCCCTTTTTGATCAGGAGCTTCACCGCCTCGACTTGGTTCAACTCGGCGGCGAGTTGAAGGGCGTTGGAGCCATCCTTGTTGTGCGCCGAAATATTGGCGCCCGCGTCCACGAGCATGCGGACCGCTTCAAAATGGTTGGCCCCGATCGCGGTGATCAGGGGGGTCTCGCCGTCCTTGTTCTGCGCTTCGCGGGTCGCGCCCCGGGCCAACAAATACTTCACAAGACCCGCGTTGCCCGAATGGGCGGCCGCGTGTAGGGGGGTGCCGCCGTTCACGCCCGCCAGGTTCACCTTGGCGCCGGCTTTGATGAGGGCCTCAGCGGCCTTGATCTGGCCTTGCTCGCAGGCGATCACCAGGGGCGTGACCCCGCCTTGCGTCTCGGCGTTGACGTTCACTCCCCGTTGAACGAGGCGCGCGATCTCGGCAGAATCGCCGTTTTCCGCGGCTTTTTGCAGGGCTTCGTAGTCGGCGAGGCTTGCTTGGGGGGCAGCAAAGGCCGCCGGTGTCAGGAGATGCACCGCGAGGGCAAGGCCGGCTGCAAAGTTGCGCATGTCCTTATTTTAATGAGTCAAAGTAAGGTCCGCAAGGCCCCTGCGGCGGGCACCGGTCGCGAAACGTTTTGGCCAGAACGAGGAGGCGGGCTTGGGCATGGGTCTCCTTCGCCCACTTTCCGAGCTCCTTTGAGAGGCGTTCGAGGCGCTTGCGGCTGCGGCCGTGAAACGCATCGGTCTCGGCCAGGCTCGACTCCAAGAAGATCCGGGTCTCTTCGAGGATCCGGTCCGCCTCGGCGGGTGTGGCCTTGATGAGGGCCGAGAGGTAGTCCACGCCCCACTGGAGCCGTGTGGCGTGTCCCTGGGCCGATCGGTAGGCCTTCTCCGCCCATTCGAGCGCCTGCGGCGCCTTGTTCTGGTTGTCGTACAGCTCTGAGAGCGAGCCCATGACGTAGTAGGGCCAGGGCGAACTCTTGAGGTGGTCCATGAGGAGGCGCTCGGCGTCGTCCCAGAGCTTGGCCTCAAAGAGCAGGCCCACGCCGGCGTTGAGCAGGTAGCTGTGGCTATGCTCATCCTCTACGTGATGGAGCGCCTTCTTGATCTCCGTCGTCAGCTCCTGGCGGTCAAAGTGGCCGGACTGCACGGCGGGGTACCAGGAGATCAGGCGTTCGAGCGGCGTCCGGTCCGGGAGGGCGCGCGTCTTTTCCAGCGCCTCGACGACTCTCTTCTGGAGGGTCTCCTTGGCGGTCTGATCCGACGGGTGCAGCCATGCCGCGTCCTTGATGCCCCCGTAGGCCAGGGCGCGCAGGTTGGCGGTGACGAGTGCCGGGTTGTCCAGGATCTGTGAAAAGCGCTCCGCCGCCGCCGTCCTCTGCGGGGGAGTCGCCGAGACGGTCTTGCCCGAAGGCGGGTCGGCCTTGAGATCCAGGGCCGTGAGAAAAAGCCGGGACTTCTCGACGACGAGGTCCGCCGGGATGAGGGAGTCCAGACGGTCAAAGGTCTCGGGCTTGGCAAAGACGTCGTTGTCGGTCGGCGTGCGCTGGTCCCACGCGTACTCGGCCACCGACCGCCAGGTCTCGGCGTTGGCCGACGAGGGGTTTTCTAGGATCTTGCGGACGCGCTCCTCCATGGGGGCCAAGCTCTCGCGCGTGCGGCTCAGGGCCGCGGTGAGCCCCGCCGCGCCCAGGCCGGTCTGAAGGCGAGCCACCTCCTTGCCCTCGGGGTTCAGCACGAGGAGGGTGGGGTAGCCCGAGGCCCCCAGCTTTTCGCCCCAGATCTGGGCCTCGGAGGTGTCGCCGTCCAGATAGACCGCGACAAAAGAGCGGGTGGCTTCGACAAAGGCCGGGTCGTGAAAGACGGTGCCCTTGAGTACGTTACACGGAGGACACCACACGGCGCCCCAATACACAAACAGCGGGCGCGACTGCTCTTTGGCCTGCGCCAGCGCCTGCTCCATCCCACCCTGGAACCAATCGATGTTCATTTCCGAGCCCGACTTGCAGCCCCAAAGCCCCAGGGCCAGGCTCATCAAGCAGCTCAAGCCCAACGTACGCATGGTGGGCCCAGCATGATATAGGGGACATTGAATGTCCATCTCCGCCGACATGCCGCGGGCCGCGCAAACCCTGGGGATTCTGGGGGGTGGCCAGCTCGCGGGCATGATGCTTCCCGTGGCCCGACGTCTCGGCATCCACACGGTCGTACTCGACCGGGCGGGGAGTCCCGCCGAGGCCCTTTGCGACGAGTTTTTGGAGGGGAGCCCCCTGGACCGCGAAGCCGTGGTCCGGCTCGGAGCCCGCGCGGGGATCGTCACGTTCGAGATCGAAGGGGTCAACGCTGACGCCCTGGCCGAACTCGAGGCCTTGGGCGTGACCGTGCGGCCGTCGTCTTCGGTCATCCGCACTGTCCAGGACAAGGGTCTGCAAAAGGAGTTCTTCAGCGGCCAGGGGCTGCCGACCGCCGAGTATGCGCTGGTCGAGTCACCGGCCAAGGCCGCGGCGCTCGAGCACCTGTTTCCGGCCATGGTCAAGCTCCGCCGGGGGGGCTACGACGGCCGCGGGGTCTTTGCCGCCGCGACGCCCGCCGATCTCCACGGACTCCCGGCCTTGCCCGTCGTCGTCGAAAGGCGCCTCAAGATCGAGCGCGAGATCTCGGTCATCGTCGCCCGCGGCGCGGACGGCGCCGCCCGCGCGTTTCCGCCGGTCGAGATGGTCTTTGATCCCAAGCGCAACCAGCTCGACTACCTGATCTCACCGTCTCCCGCCCCGCAAGCCCTCCAAAACCGCACGGTCGAACTCGCGATCCAGGTCGCCGACCGCCTCGGAGTCGTGGGACTCCTCGCGGTGGAATTTTTGATCACCGCCGGCGGCGAGGTTTGGATCAACGAGGTCTCACCTCGGCTGCACAACAGCGGTCACCACACGATCGCAGGCGCCCGGACGTCGCAGTTTGAGCAGTTCTTGAGGGCGGTCATGGGCTGGCCCCTCGGCCCGACGGATCTTCAGGGCGCGGCCTGCA
>DATJFU010000148.1:0-5467 GCA_035495495.1 Bdellovibrionota bacterium | reverse complement strand
CATCGAGCGCGAGCCCAAAGAGATGGTTGGAGACCTCGCCGCCCGTATAGGTGTTCTTGAGTCGGAGTCCGCTCAGGTGTCCGGCATGGTAGGGCTCGGCGCATTCGGACCTGATTTTTTTCTCGGCGCAGGCCACGGCGTCGACGATGCGCCTGTGCAGCTTGACGGGCAAACCCATGAAGAGGGTGTCCACGGCTTGCGAGGCGGCCGAGCCCGCGTCGGTCGACACCGGGCTGCCGTACTCCTGCCGACGGTAGGCGATGGATCTCTTGAGCGCCTCGGGGTTGTGGATGGTGGTCGAGCGCAGAAGAAACTCCTGCGCCTCTTGCGGGTGACATTCCACGGGTGCTTGGGCGGCGAGACACGGCGCACTAAGCAGAACCATCGCGAGGGCGAAAGAACGCATGCGACCAAGGTATCCGCGTTGACCGCCGAATGCACGGTGTTACCGTCATTCTCATGCTCGCACTTCTCGCCACCCTCAGCTGCCCGCCGGACATGGCGGCGTTCTCGAACTTTTGCATGGACCGCTACGAGGCGCCGAACCGTGAGGGCGAACATCCTTTGACCGGAAAAACCGCCGCCGAAGGCGAGGCCTGGTGCGGACGGCAGGGCAAGTTTCTCTGTGACGAAGACCAGTGGATGGAGGCGTGCCAGGGCGAGGGGGGCCGGCCGTTTCCCTACGGCCAGGAATACGAGCGCGGTCGGTGCAACGATGACAAGACCTGGATTTCGCCCGACTGGTCGGCCATCGCGAGCTACCCGGCGCCCGCCGGGCAGGCCGAGATCGAGCGGCTGAACCAGACCGATCCCTCTGGATCGCGCGCCGGATGCTCGACGCCCGAGGGCGTGTACGACCTCACCGGCAACGTGGCCGAGTGGGTGCTCAGCAAACAGCCCCACCCCGGCGGGTACCGGCACGTGATGAAGGGATGTTACTGGGCGGGCTGCTACGGCGGCAGTCCTCCGCGCTGCGCCTTTACCAATCCCGCGCACCCCGGGACCTTTAGGACCTACGAGGCAGGGTTCAGATGCTGCCTCCCGGCGCAGCGGCCGGTCGTCAAAGCCGGATTTTCTTGCGATCCCGCCGTTCATCCCGCGCCCAACGCCGGGCTGACCGAATCGCCGGGCGACGCCGGATGCCCCGCGGGGATGACGTCCGTCGCGGGATTCTGCATGGACCGCTTCGAGGCATCCCTCATCGAGGTCGGCAAAGAGGAGCACCCTTGGTCGCCGTACCATAACCCGGGGACCACCCGCGTCCGCGCGGTCTCGCTCGAGAACGCCGTGCCGCAGGGATACATCAACGGTTACCAGGCCGCGCAGGCCTGCAAAGAATCGGGCAAGCGTCTCTGCACCAGTGACGAGTGGCTGTCGGCCTGCCGTGGAAAAGAACAGCGCATCTATCCCTACGGATTTCAGCGCCGCGACGGACTCTGCGCGGACTCACGGTCGGTGCATCCCGCCTACGAGCTTTTTCCGAACGACCCGCACCCGCTTTCACACCTGCAGCACGCGTGCATCAACCAGCAGCCCGACACCGTCTCGAGGACGGGCGCGCACGATCAGTGCGTGATCCCCGAGGGAGCGTACGACCTCATGGGTAACATGCACGAGTGGGTCGCGGACGCCGAAGGGACGTTTCGCGGCGGCTTCTACGTCGACACCAAGATCAACGGCGAGGGTTGCCTCTACCGCACGGTGGCTCATAGCCTACCGTACTGGGACTACTCCACGGGCTTCAGATGCTGCGCGGACCGGGCGCCGGCGGCGCCGTTCGACTCAGAAGCGGATCGTGAACCCGCCCAAGAACACCGCTGAGCCGACGCTCTCGTCGTTGGCGGAGTCGATGGCCGCCGTGTAGGCCGCCTTCACAAAGAACTCCATCCCGTTCACCCAGGGCAGCGCCTTGTGGATGAGGTCGCCGAGATCCACGGCCAGGCCGCCGTAGGCCGTCGGGTCGAGGCTTACGCCAAAGTCACCGTGGGCGGCGCCTAGGGCGATATCGGAGTCCACGCCGCCGAACAGGCGCATGTGGACTTCACCGAACTTCATGAGCATGCCCACCTGAACGCCGAGGTCGGCGATCGAGGCGCCGTTGAAGTTGTCGAGCGCGTTGTTGACGTGCATGCGGAACTTGTAGCCGAGGAGCTTGCCGGTGATGTCAGCGTAGAACGCGAACTTGTCGGAGATGTTCCACTGGTTGCCCAGGTGGGCGCCCAGGATGTGCACCTGCGCGCCGAACATGTTGTCGATGTACACGTTGCGGGTCAAATCGACGGGCAGAAGATCCAGGCCGAGGACCACGAGGTGGTCGCCCACGTTGGAGACCTGAAGCTGCTCGCCGATGGGGGTGATCGAGACATCGAGGTACGTGGGGTTCTGGTCCCAGCTGTGGACGTTGAACTGCGCGTCGGCCTTGATCTTGACGATGTAAAAACCGAGGGGTCCAAAGCCGCCACCGCCCTGCGTGTCGACCGTGCCTTGGTCGTACGCGGAGAATCCCACGTGCACGAGCAGGTCGGCCTCACTCAGGCCTTCGGGCGTGATGCCCGAAGCGGCTCCGCCGCCCACTTCGATCATGGGCGTGTAGTGGGTACCGGCGAACGCGGGTTGGACACCGAGAGCCACGGCCATGGCCGCGGCGAACGAAAACAGCTTGGACATTGAGATCCCCTCTGCTCTACCGAACCGCCCGAGGCGGTTCTTTTTGCGGGCCGCCCCCAGGCGGCCTCCCCTATGCAATGACGCAGAGGGTCTTATCGGGGTTGGCTGTGTGCGTCAACGTTTCTGGCGGGTATCGAACCAGACGGCGAGAATGATGATCACGCCCTTGATAACTTTTTGATAAAACTCAGTAATTGCCAACAAACTCATTCCGTTATTGAGGGCGCCGATGAAGAAGGCCCCGAGAATCGAGCCCTGCACCTTGCCCACGCCGCCCATGAGGCTGGTTCCACCGATGACGACTGCCGCGATGGCGTCGAGCTCAAAGAGCTCGCCGGCGGTGGGGAGCGCCCCGTTCAACCGCGACGAGAGGATGGCTCCCGAGAGGCCCGCGAGCGCTCCCATGGCCACGTAGATCGCAAAGGTGATGCCCCGGAGTGGAACTCCGGCCAGCCATGCGGCGTCTGGGTTGCCCCCGATGGCCATAACGTACCGGCCGAGCCGCGTCCGCTCCAGGATGACGATGCCCACGAAACCCAGGAGACCAAAGAGCAGAACCGGAACCGGCATGCCCCGGTAACCCACGCAAGAATACACGGCGATGGCCGTGAGGAACACCAGGGATCCGACCTGCATCCAGCGGTTGATGCCGCCCGCGCCCGAGCGCAAGCGCGCGACCAGCACGGCAAAGCCCACGGCGGCCAGGATCACGACGGCCGGAACCTCGGGAATATAACCCTGCCCAAAGGTGTTGAACGCCTCGCCAAGGGGCGCGATGGCGGCCCCGCCCGAGAAGATGAGCGCGAGTCCGCGCGCGATGACCATCATGCCCAGGGTGATGATGAAGGGGGCGATGCGGTACCGCGTGATCCACCAGGCATTGAACACGCCGCAGGCCAAACCCACCGCGACGGCGGCGAGCGTGCTGAGGGCGGCCCCGGTCCAGGCACCCATGCCGGCCCAGTTTCCCCAGCCCATGTTGACCTGGGTGTAGCCGGCTGCGATGCCGGCCAGGGCGACGACCGAACCCACCGAGAGATCAATGCCGCGCAGGATGATCACGTAGGTCATGCCGACCGCCAGGATCCCGTTGATGGCGACCTGGCGGGCGAGGTTGGTGAGGTTGCGGGCCGAAATGAACGTGCCCTGCGTGGCGATCGTGAGCACCACCATGAGCGCCACGAGCGCGATCAGGCTGCGGTACTCCCTCCAGTTGATCTTTTCCGCCTGACGGACTTGCGGAGCCAGTCCCTCTGCCGTTGCCGAAACTTTCATAGTGAGGCCGCTTTCATGATTCGTTCTTGCGTGACATCCGCGTGGCTGAACTCGCCCGATACCCGGCCCTCACGGAGCACGAGCACGCGGTGGCAAAGGCCGATCAGCTCCGGCATCTCGCTCGACGCCATCACGATGCCCATGCCCTTGGCGGCGAGCTTCTGAATCCAGTCGTAGATCTCGGATTTGGCGCCGACGTCGACGCCACGGGTGGGCTCATCCAAGAAGAGAAGCGTGGGCTCGGTCATCAGCCACTTGGCGAGGACGACCTTTTGCTGGTTTCCGCCGCTCAGCTCGTTCACGGCCTGGTCCACGTTGGCGAGCCGAATGCGAAGCTCGTCCTTCCATCGCCCGACCGAAGTACGCTCGGTGCCGCCTTGAATGGTCGAAAACATGCCCTGGCCCCGGGTGAGGCCGGCGCGACCCGCCGAGAGGGACGGCAGCACCATGTTGGCCCGCACGCTCTGGCCCAGGACGAGGCCCGTGCCCTTGCGATCCTCGGATACGAACGCCAAGAACTCGGAGATCGCGCCGCGAGGATGCGAGATCTCGAGCTTCTTGCCGCGGACCCAGAGGTCGCCTTTGACCTCAAATCCGGCGCCCCGGGGGCCGGCCCCGTTCAGGACGCCAAACAGGCCCTCCATGAGCTCAGAACGCCCGGCGCCGAGCAGCCCGCCCAGTCCCACGACCTCGCCCGCGCGGACGCGAAACGAAACTCCGTCGACGCGGCTGTGGCCGGCGGGGTCCACCACCTTAAGGTTCTCGACCCGCAGGATCTCGTCGCCAAAGCGCGTGTTTTTGGGCGGATATACGTTGTCGATGGACCGACCCACCATCCACGAAATCAGCTTGGGCTCGAGCTCCTTGCGTGGAACCGGCTTTCCATCCTCGCGCGCGCGGGCCTCGGCCACGCCCTTGCCGTCGCGCATGACAAAGATGCGGTCGGAGAGCCGAAAGATCTCGTCCATCCGGTGCGTGATGTAGAGAATGCCGCGGCCCTCGGCGCGGAGACGATCGATGATGCCAAACAGGCGCTCCGTCTCCTGCTCCGTCAGAGCCGAAGTCGGCTCATCAAAGATCAGGATGCGCGCGTCCCGCCTGAGAGCGCGCGCGATCTCGACCAGCTGCTGGTTGCCGATGGAAAGATCTCCGACGCGCGACCGGGCCTTGAGCCCAAACCCCAGGGTATTCAGAAACGACTGGGCCTCGGAGTAGACCTTGTCCCAGTCGATCCAGGCCGGAAGCGTCTCCATGGCCAGGTGCTCGGCCACCGTGAGCTCCGGAAACACCGAGAGCTCTTGGTGGATCATCGAGATCCCCGCGGCGTGGGCGTCGCGAGTGTCCTTGAACCGCGCGGCCGCGAGGACGCCGTTGGGCCCCGCCAGGCGGATGTCTCCCTCAAAGGTCCCGTGGGGCCAAGCGCCCGACAGGATCTTCATCAGCGTGGACTTACCGGCGCCGTTTTCGCCCAGGAGCGAGACCACCTCACCGGCATTCAGCCGGAGGGAGACCCCGTCCAGGGCGC